>CAUSCW010000036.1:0-19434 GCA_963530195.1 uncultured Campylobacter sp. | reverse complement strand
AGATCGGAATTTATTTGCTTTTTATTTTACAAAGGATAAAATCGCGCCTAAGAGATCGGTCGATCTAGATTATTTCAGGACTTTTTCATGAATAACGTTAAATGGTACATCATCGCAGGCGCCGTGCTAGGCGTGCTGGGTGCGACGCTGGTGCATTTCGGAAACCCGGGCAATATGGGCGTTTGCGTCGCTTGCTTTTTGCGCGATACCACGGGCGCGCTGGGCTTTCACCGAGCTAGCGCGGTGCAATACATCCGCCCGGAGATCATAGGACTCGTGTTCGGCGGCTTTTTAGCAAGCGTGCTTTGGACACGCGAGTTTGCGCCGGTTACCGGCAGCTCGCCGTTTGCGAAATTTTTCCTAGGGATTTTCGCGATGATCGGCTGCCTTGTATTTTTGGGATGCCCTTGGCGCGCGTTTTTGCGCCTAGGCGGCGGCGATTTGACCGCGTTAGCCGGGTTAGCGGGTCTGATCTGCGGCGTACTCATTGGGTTTTTGCTTAAAAAGCGCGGCTATGAGGCGAGCAAAGAGGCAAGACTTAGCGGCGCGATCGGAATTCTGCCCGTGCTACTGGGCGCTGCGCTACTTGCGGCTTTGGTTTTCGGACTCAAAACGGGCGAGGGTGGCGCGCTTTTTATCTCCGCTAAAGGCCCCGGCGCGCAACACGCTGCGGTAGGCATCTCGCTGGCTGCGGGCATTATCGTGGGCGCGGTGATGCATAGAAGCAAATTTTGCAGCGTCGGCGCGTTCGGTAGAATTTTCCGCGGCGATTTCTCGATGTTTTGGGGCGTGCTAAGCGTCATCGCGTTTGCGAGCATCGCAAATATCGCGTTTGGACAATACAAACTCGGCTTTGACGGCCAGCCTATCGCACACAACGATTTCGTTTGGAATTTCTTGGGTATGGTGCTCGCAGGACTTTGCTTCAGCCTCAGCGAGGGCTGCCCGGGCAAGCATCTGGTGCAGGCCGGCACGGGAAATTTAAGCTCGGGCGTCTTCGTCATCGGCATGGCGGCGGGCGCCGCGATCGCGCACAATTTCTTGCTCGCAAGCTCGGCTAAAGGCATCACCGAGTTCGCTCCTTACGCGGTCGCGATCGGTTTTGTTTTTGCGCTTTACGTGGGGATTTTTCAAAGGCGCGCCGGCTAACGCATACGTTAGCAGAACTTGGCTCGGTTCGCTGTCATACGCTTGGTGTAACGGCAAACCCATGCTTTAATTGCAAAATTATATACGGTGAAATTTAAAATCACCGTATAAATTTTGTGCCGCTATAACTTTAAAAAGCAATTTTTGTGCCTGCGTTAGTAAATTTTAAAGTCATTCTTGCTAGACTACGCATTAAATTTTGCTAAATTTAAGGTTGTTTTTTGGAATTTACTACAATTTTTTCGGTTTTGTTTTTTGCTATTTCGCTGATTTTTACAGCATTTTTTTCGAATAGAACTTTTAAAATTGTTGTGGGCATAATTGCACTAATTTATATTTTTGCACTTTGCTTCGATTTGTTGCTATTTTTCGTTTTTGGAAAGCATTTCGGACTATTTGTGATAACATTTTTTCGTACCTCTATAGAAGGCGCTCCGATTGCAAGTTTTGCGCGTGAAATTGCGATTTTGGTGATGATTTGCGTAGCGATCATATTACTTAGTATAATTATTACCGTACGCATTTTGCATTTTCGTCATAGCTCAAAGCTTAGTATTTTATTTATGCCATGTATTTTAACAGCCTTTTTTTTTAAATCCTTTTTACAATGCAGCTAGAGAATATTATCTACAACTGAATCCGCCCGTAGAAGCGATTAAGAAGCAGGTTTATCCGTATCTAGCCATTCCACATCCCAAGGCTCCGATAAAGCGTAAAAATATTGTCTATATTTTTTTAGAGAGTTTTGATCGCGCCTATACTGACGAAAGAAATTTTGCCAAACTTACACCACATCTAAATGCGCTCAAAAATCGTATAGATTTTTCTGAAATATACCAAGTAGTAGATACTGGTTTTACTATTAAAGGGCTGTTTGGTTCACACTGCGCTGCAAATTATACGTTTGCATCTGCCAAAGATATGGCTTCTGAAAATTTTACTAAAAATATTGTCTGCGCTAGCGAAATTTTACACTCTTTGGGATACCATACCTATTTTATAAAGGGCGCTGACTTAAATTTTCAGGGTACTAGAGGCTTTTTGCGTCAAAGAGGTTATGACGAAATTAAGGGGAGAAGCGAAATTTAGCCGTGGATCCATCGGTTCATACTAACGAATGGGGTGTGGATGACGATGATATGCTTCGTGTGGCATGGGATGATTTTGAGCGTCTAAACAAAGTAGGTAGGCCGTTTTTGTTCTCACTTCTCACGATTGGTACGCACACTCCAAGTGGATCTATCCCGTGCTCATGTGAAGGGCTGGAATATAATGAAAATGCCGTGCCAATGCTACGCGCGGTGCATTGCAGTGACCTATTAGTGAGTAAATTTATTGAGCAAATCCGCTCAAGTCCATATGCAGCGAACACAATCATTGTACTGCAAAATGATCATCCGCTATTTTATAAAAATGCTATAAATGGTGGCTTTGGCGATGGACTTAAAGACGAGCGGGACTTATTTGTGATACTGGATGATGATTTGGATGGAGAGTTCGAGATCAAAAAGCGTGGTACCTCGTTCGATACTTTTACAACTGTGCTTGGGTATTTAGGAATCTTGGATGAGATGAATTTCGGCAGAAACCTGCTCTCGCGCGAGAGCTTACCATTTGATGCCGATGATGAATTCTTTGTAAACGCAAGTAGAATTTTACCCAAGCTTTCTTATGACGAAGCGGTACGAGCACAGCAAGAGTCCAACAAATAGACTCATTTTTGTCACCTCAAGTAGTATAAACGGATATAAAACTCCCTCGTTTTAATCCTTGCCGATTACGATTTACATTTGAGGCATTTATTTGCAACAATTATGGAATTTTGTAAATATAAGAGCTCTATATTATGTATCTAGTTAGCCGTGATATCGTAAAATTATGTTTATATTGCACCGCAAATTCGCTTTTACTAAGCGTAGCATACAGATTTAACACTTATTGCGTTTAACTGACAAGATGGATCTTGGCACTGTAACCCGACCAAAATCAGCCATATCTGCTTTTTGGCAGCTGCCGCATACTTTTAGCGCCACACCACCGCAATATAGCTCCTTTAGTTTGGCTACCAGATCAATGTCGTAATTCCCCGGTTTTTCGGTACTATCTCTTACGAGATCGACCGCGTCATTCATAAGAAAAATTCTTACCTCCTCGCCTTTTTATGCAGGCTGTCCGCTAGCCTCAATGCGTTGTAGGCGTTGTCCGAGCCGTTATACGGCTGATTTGCCAGGATCAGTAGGATTTTCATTTTGCACCCCTTCGTTTAAAATTATATTGAAAAGAATTTTATATCAAAGCGAGTTTGCATTGCCTTAAATTTAGGTTTGCGGATCGGAATGCCTAAATTTAGCCTTTATAAATTTAATTTTTTTCGCTATGAGCCAAATTTATAGCATCGATTAGGCTTTGCAGCAGCTCGTCTGCAGCTTTCGCTTTGTCGCGTGCACCGCGATTTTTGCTGTTTGAGGCGCCGGGTCCCGCACCGCTTACGCAGTCTTGCACGAAATACCACCAAAAATACCCGCCCACGTAGTTTTTAGCGTAGCGCGGCATCGTATAATACCGCTTCATCATCGCCTTTTTGCTCACCTGCGTGGCGTCCGCCGCCGTGTTTCCGCACTCGCCGATGCCAAGCTTCGAAGCGGGGAAGGCGCTTTGCAGATTGGTAAAAATTTCGTTCCAATCAGGTGTAAAGCCCTCGTTATCGTCCTCGTAGTAGCTTACGAAAAGATAATCCAGCCTCTCTTTCATATCTTGCGGCACGAATTTTCGCAGCCACTCGCACATTTCTATTTTTTGTACTCCGCTCGGTGTATAATACGCCGTAAGCGCCGTCTTAGCGCCTTTATTGTGGATGAACTCGAATGCCGCGATCATCTTAGCGGCGATGAAATTCACATCGTCCCCGAGCCAGCCCTCGCCGTTTATTTCGTTGCCGATCTCCCAGATCGTGACGTAGGGCGCGAGCGCGGCGAAGGCGTCCGCGAACCTCTTTTCGTAACTTTTCACGCTTTTGTACGAGCTCATCTCGTAGGAGTCCACGGGGCAGGCCATCACGTATGAAACCTCGCTAAGCCGCCTAAAAAGAGGCTCATACTCGTGCGGGCTAATTTCTTTTGACATCACGACGCGTACAGTGGGTTTTGCGGGTAGGGCTTGCAGGGCGCGCACGATGCTCTGTAGCTTCGCGCCCGAGGCGTCTTGCGTGTCCTCGTACCAGCCGTCGTCGATCGTGACGCCCCAGATGAAGTCAGATTTAAAATTTTGTTTTGAAATTTTATTTGGATTTTCGCCGTAAAGCGCGCCGCAAAACAGCGCCCCGCAAAATAGCGCGAGAAATATGTGTTTAAAATAGACCACGGCTTGCTCCTTGATTTTAAATTTTAAAAATTTAGCTCTCTGCTGGTCTTTCTGTGACCGATCAAGCAATCAAAATTTATCTCTTGCCTCTAAGATCATAAGAATAATACGAACGAGAAAAACCCTCTACGCTGAACATAGCAAAAGCATTAAGTGCAAGTGCTGCTAAGCTGAGCAGCACCGTAGCGGGCAGTGAAAAGCGCGCCAAAAACGCATTTGCAATAGCTGCAAGTACAAGCGCGATAAAGCAATATGAAAATATCGCGACGCCGCTAGTATCGGCAAGCTCCTGATAAAATCTATAAAAAAACAGAAACGATGCGATGAATCCTAATGCAAGTAGTATTTGAGCGATGATGCCGCCCGCTAAAAATATAAATAACAATACGCCTATAAATATTGCCGCAAAGGCGATGGCTACGTTACGTAAAAGGCTGCGGCTTGCGGTAAGCTTGGAGATATTATAAATGCTAAAGATAAAAAGTACGAATGCCGCTGCGCTTAGTAGTACTCCTAATCCGCCATAAATTCCTAATAGCAATAGCACCAGTTCAGCTATAGCTTTTAAGGCGCAAGCTGCTATGAAGGTGTATTTGATGAGCGCTAGTTCTTTTTCTTGAGGGTTTGAGGGTTGCTGGTCTTGAGTGTGGAGATAGTCGTTTAAGTCCATGGTTGCTCCTTTAAAATTTAGCAAAAGTATATCTAAAAAACGAATAGGTAAAAATAAATTTCAAAATTTAGCGGCTCGCCGGCGGACATATTGTATAAAGCAGGCGCCGCACAAAGGCGGGTAAATTTAATTAGGTAAATTTTAAAATTTAGATCGGAATTTCGGCGCTGTCGGGGCGGGTAAAATTTCAAGCAGGCTGTAAATTTAAAAAGATGTGAGATAAAATTTCGCGCAGATCTGCAAATTTAAAATCCGCAAATCCGCGCAAACTGCTACAAGCGGGACTCGTAGCGACGTAGCGTGTAAAGACGTTTAAGCATCTTTTTGCGAGCTGAAATTTTTTGCTTTTTGCGGACTTCCGTCATCGGCTCAAAAAATCGTCTCGCGCGAACCTCAGTAACGACTAGGTTACGATCAGTCTGCTTCTTAAAGCGTCTGTAAGCTTCGTCAAATGATTCGTTCGGATATACCTTTACTCCAGGCACTTTCCTCACCGCCTTTCAAAAAAATGAATTGTAAGTTTAGCGAAAAATTCCTTAAATTTGCTTTTGAAGCGCTTTTTTATACTTCCACACGCTTTTGTTATTGCGAGTATCTATCATCGAAAGCTCTAAAAGTAGGCTTTCGCTTGCTTGCGCGGTAGAATTTTTAGCTGCAGAATTTAAGCTTTTTGATTTTTTAGATCCTGCCTTACCATCGTTTGTCGCAGCGGGGCTTTGCGGTAAAATTTTACCTACCAAGATGTAATCCGGTGCGTAGATCGAGCCGCTTTCTACGGCGTGATAGCCACGGCTTACACCATCGTTGCTAAATACGAGTTCATCTTTACTTGGGGCGTCGGTGACGACTGCTTTGCCTGAATGCAGCAATGAAATTCTAATTTTTTTGCTTAAAAATTCCGCATCCACGCCGTGTGCGTTTGTCCCGTCCAGTGGCTCGATGCCGACGACGCTGAATCTACCGCCTTTTTTGCCGACTATGCGCTTCGAGAGCAGATCAGCGATGCTTTCGCCTGCGATGCGCTCCAGATACGCGTTTGGATACCCAGCGTGGTCGATGCCTCCTGCAAGTGCCGAATTATCCGCACTTTTGGAGCCTTTAAGCGCAGCGCAGCCCGCTAAAAAGGCACACAGCAAGATCACGAAAAAACTTATTTTAAAATTTTTCATAGCATTTCCAAATTTTATAAAATAAACTCCGCGATTATAGCGAGATTTGGTTAAATTTCGTTTTTTATAAGCAAAATTTGTAACGGATATTCCGCTCGTTCCTTTAATTTTGAGTTAAAGATTCCTTGATATACTTTCTGCCAATTTATTCAGAAAATTCTCGGGGTGCTTATGAAAAAAATCATTAAAAGAGACGGAAGTTTTCAAGAATTTCAATCCTACAAAATAAAAGATGCTATCAAAAAAGCCTATAAAAGCGTCGGTACCGAGTTTGACGAAAAGGTCTTCGATAACGTAATGGGCGCGATCGTTTTTAAAGAGAAATTAAGCGTCGAAGATATTCAGGATCTTATCGAGAAAAAGCTCTTCGAAGCGGGCGATTTCGACGTTTTGAAAAGCTTTATGATCTACCGCCACACTCATAAGATGCAGCGCGAGCATATCCTGGGGCTTGAGGAGGATACGACCTATATCAACTGCACCCAGACGGTCAATGAATACATCAGCAAGCAGGATTGGCGAATTTTAGCAAATTCCAATACCAGCTACTCAAACGCGGGCCTGATCAATAACACTGCCGGCAAGGTCATCGCAAACTACTGGCTAGATAAAATTTATTCTCGCGAGGAGGGCGCAGCGCACCGAAACGGCGACTATCATATCCACGATCTGGACTGCCTTACGGCGTATTGCGCGGGCTGGAGCTTGCGCGTGCTTCTAAACGAGGGCTTTAACGGCGTACGCGGTCGCGTCGAGAGCAAGGCGCCGAAACATTTCCGCGAAGCGCTGTATCAGATGGCCAATTTTCTTGGAATTTTACAAAGCGAGTGGGCCGGCGCACAGGCGTTTAGCAGCTTTGACACCTATCTGGCGCCATACGTTTTCCGCGATAAATTAAGCGACGATGAGGTCAAAAAGGCGATCACGAGCTTCGTGTTCAACCTAAATGTTCCGGCGCGCTGGGGACAGAGCCCGTTTACCAACGTCACCATCGATATGACCTGCCCGGATGATCTAAAAACGCAGATCCCTACGCATAACAACGAGCATCTATTTAAAAATTTACGCGACGAGGAGCTTTTGGCTGAGGCTAAAAGGCGCGGTAAGGACTCGCTCGAGGCTTTGACTTACGGCGATTTCGAGCCCGAGATGAACCGCATCGTGATTGCGTTTTACGAGGTTTTAACGACGGGCGATAAGTGCGGTCAGCCCTTTACCTTCCCGATTCCTACGGTAAATTTAACGGAAGAGTTTGATTGGGATACTCCTGCGGCCGATGCGGTTTTTGAAAACACCGCTAAGGTAGGCTCGAGCTATTTTCAAAATTTCATCGGCTCGCAATATATCACGAACGAAAAGGGCGAGCGCGTACCCAATCCAAAAGCGTATAAGCCTGGCGCCGTACGCTCGATGTGCTGCCGCTTGCAGCTCGATCTGCGCGAGCTTCTTAAGCGCGGCGGAGGACTTTTCGGAAGCGCGGAGATGACGGGAAGCATCGGCGTCGTAACGATAAATTTAGCCCGCCTAGGCTATCTGTATAAAAATAACGAAGAGGCGCTGTACGCGAGGCTGGACGAGCTTTTAGAGCTTGCTAGCTCGACGCTTGAGAAGAAGCGAAAATTCGTTACCGAGATGTTCGAGCGCGGTTTGTATCCATACACGAAGCGCTATCTGCCGGGCTTTAACAACCATTTCAGCACTATAGGTATTAACGGCGCAAACGAGATGATCCGAAATTTTAGTGGAAATAAAGAAGATATTACGACGGAATTCGGGCGTAAATTTGCCCTTAAAATGGTTGAGTATCTGCGCGAGAAGATCCGCTCGTTTCAGGAGCAGACGGGCAACCTATACAATCTCGAAGCCACGCCTGCCGAGGGAACTACGTATCGCTTCGCCAAAGAGGATAAGAAGCGCTACTCAGACATCATACAAGCGGGATTTGATAAAAACATATACTACACCAATTCGACGCAGCTTCCGGCAAATTTCGGAAGCGATCCGTTTGAGGCGCTGGCGATGCAAGATGAGTTACAAAGCTCCTATACCGGCGGCACGGTGCTGCATCTGTATATGAAGGAGCGCATCAGCTCGGCTCAGGCGTGCAAACAGCTCGTAAAAAGCGTAGTGCAAAACTACAAGCTTCCTTACATCACGATCACGCCGATTTTTAGCGTC
This sequence comes from uncultured Campylobacter sp., assembly GCA_963530195.1. GTDB lineage: Bacteria > Campylobacterota > Campylobacteria > Campylobacterales > Campylobacteraceae > Campylobacter_B. The sequence goes on along the minus strand of CAUSCW010000036.1, from coordinate 10,908 downwards.
TGCCATAAGCACGGCTACATCAGCGGCGAGCATGAATACTGCCCGAAATGCGACGAGGAGCTGCTGGCGGAATACAAAGCCAAGCAGAGCAAGGGCGCCTAAATAGCGATTTAAATTTTAATCTTAATGAAAGGATGGATAATGGAATTTCCAAAAGAGTTAGAAGCAAAACGCACAAAATGCGTCGTTTACACAAGAGTAATGGGCTATTTACGCCCAGTAGAGAGCTTTAATATCGGAAAGAAGGGCGAACACAAAGAGCGCGTCTTTTTTGAAGAGAAAAAAGACAAAAAACAAATAGCCTAGTCGCCGCTACCGGCCAAATGCAACAAACGCATACGAAGCCGCCGCAAGCCTTAAACCTGCGTAACGCGCAGATTTACGAGATCACGCCGTTTACGATGCTTGATTTTGCTGATCACATCGCCGCGATCGCATGGTTTTGCGGCTGCAATATGCGCTGCAATTACTGCTATAACCCCCAAATCGTTACTTCAAGGGGTAAAATTTCAAACGAAGAGTTTCTGCGCTTTTTGGATGCGCGCGCGGGCAAGCTTCAGGGCATCGTATTTAGCGGCGGCGAATGCACCTGTGCGAGCGATTTTATCCCGCTGGCGCACGAAGTTAAGCGGCGCGGCTTTTTGCTCAAGGTTGACACCAACGGCTCGAATCCGCAAAAGATCGAAGAGGCGCTAAACTTAGGGCTGATCGATTATATAGCGCTTGATTTTAAGGCGCCGCGGCAGGATTTTGAGCTCATCACGAAGTCAAGCTTATATGATAAATTTCTGCAAACTCTTAGGCTTTTGCTGCGGCAAAATTTTAAATTTGAGGTGCGAACGACCGTGCATGCCGATTTTTTAAACGAAGCGAAGGTCGAGCAGATGGCGCAAATTTTATGGAGCGAGGGCTACCGCGGCGTCTATTATCTACAAAACTTCCTGCCCACCGGCGATAATTTCGGCAATTTAGACGCGCCGCTTGCGAGCTTTAATCCGAGCAAAATCCACACCGAGCTAAAGATAGAACTTCGAAATTTTGATTAAATTTACGCCGCCGCGCGCGTCTTGCCGCAATGAACGCGATGAAATTTTTCTAGCGCGCATTGCCCGGCATATATTGCGCCGCGACGAATTTCGCCTTACGGGAAGCTCTTTAAAATTTACCTTGCTACCGCTTGCTATGTTTAAATTTTGCTTTGTCTGCGACGTAAAATTCTATGTTTATCAAGGGCTTTAAATTTTATACCGCGTAAATTTAACTTCGCGTCAAATTTCACGCCGTGTAGCCATTGCCGCTTCAAAACAAAAGGTAAATTTAGCTTGCTTTGGCTAAAATACGCCCTAAATTTTTAAAAAGGCAAAAAATGGATAGGAAAAAAATCTACAACCCCTTCTCCGACGAGACGCTTACCGATCGTAAGGTCTTCGGCGGCAATCCGCAGGGTATTTTAAATTTTACCAAGGCGAAATATCAATGGGCGTTGAAACTTTGGGATCTGATGGAGGCCAATACCTGGTTTCCTAAAGAGGTCGATACCACCGACGACGTGCGCGATTATAACTTCAATCTCACAAGCGCCGAGAAGCGGATGTACGATCTCGTGTGGAGCCAGCTGATATCGATGGATAGCTTTCAGACCAACAATCTCGCCGATAATATCAACCCCTACATCACGGCTCCGGAGATCAACGCCGTGCTCGCTCGCCAAGCCTACGAGGAGGCTAATCACAGCAAATCCTACGCCGTCATGGTCGAGGCGATCTGTGAAAATACCGATCTGATTTACGAGATGGAGAAGCACGACGATATGCTTCGCAGGAAAAACGACTACATCTCAAGCGTCTATGAGGAGCTCGCGGGCGAGGTTAGCGACGATAAGCTGCTGCTAGCGATGGTTGCGAATCAAATTTTAGAGGGTATCTACTTCTACAGCGGCTTTACGTCGATCTATGCGCTAGCGCGTGCGGGCAAGATGCTAGGCAGCGCGCAGATGATCCGCTTCATACAGCGCGACGAGATCACGCACCTGCTACTCTTTCAAAATATGATAAATTCCGTCCGCAAGGAGCGCGCCGATCTGTTTAACAAACGCAACGTGGATAAAATTTACGAGATGTTCGAGACGGCGGGAAACTTAGAGATAGATTGGGGCAAATACATCACGGATAACCAGATCATGGGCTTTACGGACGATATCATCGAAGAATACATCCACTACCTAGTCGATCAGCGCCTGCTTGCCATCGGGCTTGAGAAGCGATACGGCGCGAAACATCCGATAAAATGGGTCGATGATTTTTCTAAATTTAACGATCAGAAGAGCAACTTTTTCGAGAGCAAGGTCACGAACTACAGCAAAGGAAGTTTGAGTTTCGATGATTTTTAGCGGATTTTGCGGTTTGAAATTTTGCTCTGCCGCATCGCGGGCTGAGCGCTTGGACGGCATTTTTAAAAATTTTATCGGCCCCAGATTTAAACAGCGCGAAAGCTTTCGCGGCTTTAAATTTAACGTCTGGTCGGGCGGGAGTGCGTCATGGTCTCTCTAGAGCGGCTGCGCTGCGAAAAGATGGCGAACGACATCGCCGAGCAGGTGAGTTTAAATCCTGCGCTTTTTGAGGCGTTTTGCAGCGTCGCTAGAAGCGAGTTTGCTCCGCTCGGCGCGCACGCTTTCAGCCTCAACGCGCAGCCCATTTTGGCCAGCCAGTGGATCAGCTCGCCGCTGACGGTCGCGCGCATGACGATGGCGCTAAGTGTGGATCCGAAGGTCGAGAAAATTTTGGAGATCGGCTGCGGTAGCGGCTATCAAGCGGCGATTTTAAGCAGGATGGTTCATCGCGTCTTTGCCGTCGAGCGCGTCGAGCGGCTGGTAGGCGAGGCGAAAAGACACTTCGCAAATCTCGGGATTTCAAACATCAGCCTGCGTCACGACGACGGCAACGCGGGGTGGAAAAATTTCGCCCCTTTTGATAGGATATTGCTCTCCGCGTGCGCCGAGCGGATCGACGAGCGGCTGTTTGCGCAGCTGGCAATCGGCGGAATTTTAGTCGCTCCGATGAATAGAGGCGGCTCGCAAAAGATCGTTAGATTTAGTAAAATTTCGCCGAGCGAGATCAAAGAAGAGGAGCTCGGCGCCTGCGAATTCGTTCCGCTGGTGCAGGGTCGCGGATAGATCTAGCGCGCAGTAAATTTTAAAATTTCCTACCGCCGCGGGCGCGTAAATTTAATAAAATTTTGCTTTCGCGCTCCATAGCGAGATCAGAGTTTTATTAATTATTTATTTAAATTCAAGTACAATACACAATTTTTAATCTTTCAAGGATGAGTCATGCAAGATTTTAGCAAGGAAAAGATAGAGTCGCTGGTCGCCAGCTGGAAAAATCACAACAAAAACCAATTCTGGCTTAAAAAACAAACCGCAATTTCAAAGTATTTAGGCGAGATAAAGCGCTGCCTCGCAAGCTTTGATGAGACCGAGAACGAGTTTTTGCAAACTTTATATATAAATCTCAGTGACGGCAATCTTAGAAGCTGCAAAATTTTATCTTTGGGCGAGAAGTTCGCACACGCCGAGTATTTCTTTATGGATCAGTTTTTTGACTCCAATATCAGTGCGTTTTATTATGATTTCGCTTTCAAAGACCGTATCGTCGGCAAAAAGGAGTTGTTTCCTAAAAATGCCGTAAAAAGCGTAGATAGCGTGCTTAGCGGCGAGGATAAAAACATCGTCTCGCTTTATGTTTTTATCGAAAACATCGTCAAAAATTTCAATAGCTATTCGCAGGAGCGCACCGCGCGCGATATTTTCAAACAAAAACTAGTTAATTTCTACGACGAGCTTTACAGACTTCTTACGGCAGTAGATAGCGCTTTGGCGATCGATTTTTTCGACGTCGCGCTGCATAATCAGCCCTTCGTGCTGATGGAATTTTTAAAATCCGCGATAAATGCCGATAATTTCTATCTGATCGACAGCTACCTAAGCGACGACGGGATGCTAAATTTAGGGCTTGCCGAGGACGGCGATTTCGCGCAAATTTCGCGCGAGAAGCTCTATCTGCTAGCTAGCATATTTGCGCAGTGCAATGATGAGTTTCCGACGCTCGTTTATCGCGATGAAACCGCACAAATTTTATCCTTGCTCTACGACGAAAAGGTTGAAATTTTTGAAGAATTTTACGAAGTAAGCTCGCGATTTATCGCGGAATTTACCCCGTATCCGCAGGACGTCGTGGGCGCGGCTAGGATCGTGTATTCCTCGCTGTTTTTCGAATACATCAAAAACTACAAAAGCGAAGAAGTAGCGAAAAATACGATATTTTACGGCGCGATCGGTACCGGTAAGACCCGCAGATTACGATCTTTGATCACCGAAAAGAAACTTGCGGCGAAAAATTTCCGCTACGTTTACCTGCACGAAGGCTTTGAATACCGTGATTTCATCGACGGATTTTACGGCGAAAGTTTCATAGACGGCGAGTTTAAGGCGCTTTGCAAAGAGGCGCTAAACGATCCGAAGGGCGAGTATTATTTTCTGATCGACAATGCAGGTGCTGCGAGCTTGGATAAAATTTTAGGCGAGGCTGCGGTGCTTTTGGATCGTCGCTACGACGAGAATGACGAGCTTTCGCTGATCCGCACGAAAAATTCCCACGTAATCGACGGCTTTGAAGAGGGCGAAAAAGCGCGCGTAAGCGTCGTTTTAAAGGACGGCCGCTCATATTTTGCGGTGCCTAAAAATTTATACGTCCTATGCACTCTAAGTGATCATAAATGCGTTTCGCCCTCGATTGCAAAGGCGTTTAGATGGATCAGATGCGAGTGCGATTACGGCGCGCTTGAGGATTATCTAAGAGATCGCGAGATCGTAAATGCAAGCGCGGTCGTTGCGGTTTGCAAGGCGCTGAATAAATTTATCGCCGATGAGGCAAAGGGCCTCGGCACGATCGGACATGGCATATTTATGGGGCTAGCGCGCTATCAAAACAATGCGCAGATCATGCAAGAGGGGCTAAACGGCTTTTTTGCTGAGGTGCTTGAGCCGATCTTTAGGTGCGCAGCAAGTGGCGAAGATACCGCTACGAACCTTGGCGAGCGCATCGCTGAAGCCAAGGACGTGTTTAAATTTTAGCCGCCGCTTAGCAGAGATGGTTATTTGCGATGAAATTTTAAAATTTTATTGCACTGCGTTTCATTTTTGCTCGCGGATACGGCGCGCGAAATTGGGTTTAAATTTTATTTTACGCCGCGCGGGTTTACAAGACGATTATAGCGCCATTTTATTTGCTGTGCAGCGCATCGACTGGATTGATTAATTTGCTATAAATTTAGACTTAAAATTTTAATCCTCGCTCGACCATACTTATCGGAGTGCAGGGGCAGGATTAGAGTAAATTTTGATCTTTGAATTTAGCCTCATCAGCTGAATTTAGACAAAATCTTTATTTTGAAATTCTGCAGTATCTCTACGCGGAATTTTGTTTGTCGGCGCAATTTCTGTTTTGATTAAATTTGATTGAATTGAAGCAAGCCTGTGGGGCTAAAATAGCGCGTGCTTTTAAATTTAGCCCAAAAGCCCCGCGCCTTTTACCTTCTGCGAGCGATCCGCCGCGTAGAACCTCTTCCCGCCTACTACTTTGCCGCCCTCGATTTTGCCGCCCTTTACGTCGTATTTCCAGATCGGCGCGGCCGCCTTGAAATCCTCCACAAACTCGTTTATTAGCGCCAGAGCGACTTTACGCTGCGGGCTTACGACGCCTGCTACGTAAGAGCTTTCGTGGATAGGCACATCCCCGTTTGCATGTGCAAAAAGCACAAATGCTCCCTGTGCCGCGGCCTTTTGCTGCCACGCTTCAAACCACGTCCGCAAAATCGGCTCGTATATATCGAAGCTCAGCGCGCAGATGCCGCCCTCTTCGCGCACGATGCCTACGAAGGTAATGAACGCGCCGCAATTTGCGTACTTAAATTTAGCGTACCAGCGCGATAAAATCGCATCTACGTTCAGGCTGCCCTCATAAATTTCAGGCTCGATCCCACTTAAAATTTCCGGATTAAATTTAGCCTCGCTCATCGCCGCCTCCTAAGCTTAGCCGCCGCAAACGGGAGGCAGAAGGCTCACGCGATCGCCGGATTTGAGCTCGAAATTCGCATCATAAATCATCTTATCGTTTACCGCTACGGCGCAGTTTACGAGCCACTCCCGCAGACTTTCGTCCTTTTGCAGCTCGGCTTTTACCTCTTGCAAGGAGTTTGCGTTTAGGCGCAGGGGCTCGCGCCCGATCGGCCCTAAAAATTCTATCTCTACCATTTTTGTCCTTTTTTAAAGATTGGGCGATTTTAACCAAAAATTCATAAAATTTTATATAATTGCGTAAAAATTTAATGAGGGAAAACGATGAAAATCGATGAAATTTCAACCCCCGCCTACGTGTGCGAGGAGCAAAAACTGGTAAAAAATTTAGAAATTTTACGCGGCGTAGGCGAGCGAAGCGGTGCAAAAATTCTATGCGCACTAAAAGGCTTTGCGTTTAGCTTCGCGATGCCTTACGTTGACAGATACCTCTGGGGCGCCACTTGCAGCGGTCTACATGAGGCGAAATTTGCCGCGGAATTTATCAAAAACGGCGAAATTCACACATATTCGCCCGCATTCAAAGAGGATGATTTGGATGAAATTTTAAAAATTTCAAACCATGTCGTGTTCAATAGCGCCGCGCAGTGGCAAAAATACCGCGCAAAGGCGCTCTCTGCGGGAGCATCGTGTGGACTACGGCTAAATCCGCAAACTTCCTTCGCGCCCAAAGACGCTTACAATCCGTGCGGCAGCTTTAGCAGGCTCGGGATGAGGCTTGAAGCGCTGCAGCGGGCGATTTTGCAAGACGGCGAGTTTTTGCGCGGCATCTCGGGGCTACATTTTCACGCGCTGTGCGAAGAGAGCGCTCAGAGCCTAGAGCGGGTGCTCGAGGTTTTCGAGGCGAAATTCGGCAAGTATTTTGACGGCTTAAAGTGGCTAAACTTCGGCGGCGGGCACCATATTACGCGCACAGGCTACGACGTGGAGCTGCTGATAGAGCTGATCAAAAAATTTCGCGAAAAATACGAAGTCGAAATTTATCTCGAGCCCGGCGAGGCGGTCGGCTGGGAGTGCGGATATTTGGTCGCTAGCGTGCTTGATATAGTAGAAAACGGCGCTAAAATCGCTATTTTAGATGCCTCTTCTGAAGCTCATATGCCTGATACCGTGCTGATGCCGTATCGCCCTGCGGTGCGCGGCGAGAGTAAGAGCGGTAAATTTAGCTATCGCTTCGGCGGAAATACCTGCCTCGCAGGCGATGTCGTGGGGCTTGAGAGTGGGCAGCCCGAGTATAAATTTGACGCGCCGCTAAACATCGGCGATCGGGTGATTTTCGAGGATCAGATCCACTACACGATCGTGAAAAATACGACCTTTAACGGCATCAAGCTGCCAGATCTCGTCTTGGTAGATGAGCGCGGAGAGGTTTTAATGATCAAAAAATTCGGCTACGACGAGTATGCGAGGCGAAACTAGCGCCGCACTTAATGCAAAAATGTAATTTTGCTTTGTAAGAAAATTTTTTGCAAAAAATGATATAATCGGCTTAAATTTTATATCTAAGGAAATCCATGAAAAGATTGTTTCTCGCGCTTTTCGCCTGTATTTATGCGCAGGCCGAAGAGAAAAAATATGCCGATATCGTGCAGGGAAATAGCGATGTTTGGGGCAATGCAAGGCTTGAAAACATCGATAACTACGGCAACGGCTTCGGCCCGATTTTTCTGCAATTTCAAGGACATCTGCAAAGCTCGGGCTTTTTTGCTTGGTTGGCTCTTGGTGCGGTTTTGGGCGTAATCATAGCTTTTATTGGGCACTACGCGATCGTAGGGCCGAAGCACTTCGATCATCACGCGGGCAAACCGATCTACGCATTTAATAAATTTGAGCGACTATATCATCTCGTAGCGGCCGTGGCATGGGCGATCTTGGTTCCGACAGGCTTGATTATGATGTTTGGTGAAGAATTCGGCGGCGGCGCTTTCGTGAGGTTTTGTAAAAATGCTCACGGGCTAGCTACGATAGCCTTTGCCATCTCCGTCGTGCCGATGTTCTTGCTGTGGTTTTGGCGTATGCTACCGCGAGCTTACGATATAAAATGGATGATGATCGTGGGTGGCTATTTAAGCAAAAAGAAGCGCGCGATCCCTGCGGGTAAATTTAACGCAGGCCAAAAGGCATGGTTTTGGGTCGCGACTTTAGGCGGTATAGTGATGATAGCGACGGGTGCGTCAATGTTTTTCCTAGACTACGATATCCCTGCGATGAGAAGTGCGCTAGGTATGAGTCAGATCGAAATTTTAAGAGCAAGCGCGATTATTCATAATTTTTTGGGCGCGGTCTGCGCGGTGTTTTTGCTCGTACATATCTATATGGCGGTCTTTGCGATCAGCGGCGCCATCCACTCGATGATCGACGGGCACAAGCCGGAGGAGGAAGTTTACGTCCTTCACCACTACTGGTATCGCGAGCTGTTAGATAAAGGGCAGATCGCTAAATCGCAATTTGAAGCGAAGTACCCGCGCTTATAACTTGGGTAAATTTTATGCGGGCCTGCTTGCGTGCGGCTCGCATTAGCTTTGAGGTTCAAAGAATTTTTATTTTTAAGGATTACATATGCAACTAGATTGTCGCAATTTAAATTGCCCGGAGCCGCTTTTGCGCACTAAAAAAGCCCTCGGCGAGTTAAAAATCGGAGAGAATTTAGAAATTTTAGTAAACGACGTAGCGCCGCGCGAAAACATAAAACGTTTTTTGGCTAAAAACGGCTTTGAGGCGCAAATTTCACAAGCGGGCGCCGATACGCTTATAAAAACCGTAAAAATAGATGAATTGAAAGATGAAAATATCGACGATATTTATTGTGACGTCACGGTGCTAAAAAGAGGCAAGGTAATATTTCTAAATGAGGAGCAGTGCGGAAGCGGCCCGATCGGAAAGAGCTTGCTTGCTAAATTTCTAGGCGCGGCGCTAAGCTTAGACGAAAAGCCAGTGAAGGTCATCTGCGTAAACAATGCCGTGCGCATAACCACCAACCGCGGCCACGAATGTTTTGAGGCGATCAAAAAGCTAAACGAAGCGGGAGTTGAAATTTTAAGCTGCGGAAGCTGCCTAGAAGGCTACAAACTGGTCGATAAGCTCGCGATCGGCGAGATTTCAAACGCATACGAAATCATGGACGTCCTATCAAAATACGAAGTAATCAAACTATGATCTACAGAGATTTTAACCTCACGAAATTTATTGCAGCCGCCGGTTGAGCCGCCAAGCTTGACCCGGCGGGTCTAACCGAAAATCTTGGAAATTTAATCGAGCCTAATGCAAGCCTGCTGTCGTCCACCTGCAGCAATGAAGATGCGAGCGTATTTCGCATAAATGACAATCTTGCGCTCGTGCAGACGCTCGATTTTATCACCCCTTTGGTGGATGATCCGTTTATCTTCGGACAGATCGCGGCGGCAAACTCCCTAAGCGACGTATTTGCGATGGGCGGCGAAGTGATAAATGCCCTAAACATCGTGGGTTTTGACGATTGTCATTTCTCAAACGAAATTCTGCGCGAAATTCTGCGCGGCGGCAAAGACAAGATCAAAGAGTGCGGAGGGGTCTTGGTGGGCGGTCACACCATCTCTACCCCCGAAATTTATTACGGACTTAGCGTCACGGGGCGCGTGAATCCGCGTAAATTTTGGAGCAATAACACGGCGCGCGAAGGCGACCTGCTGATCCTAACAAAACCTCTCGGTACGGGCATCATCGCTACGGCTATTAAGGCGAAATTTCTTAAATTTGAAGAATTTCGTGACGCGATAGAGAGCATGATTTTGTTAAATTTTTATGCCGTGGGCGCGCTAGCGAGTCTAAAAATACATGCCGCGACCGACGTGACGGGCTTCGGGTTGCTTGGACACGCCCTTGAGATGATAAATGAGAGCGTGAGTTTTAAAATTTATCCTAGCAAAATTCCGCTTTTAAAAAGCGCCCTTAGATGCCTTGATGAGGGGCTGATCCCCGCCGGAAGCTATAAAAATTTAAAATTTATCGCACCGGGTGTCAATTCCGAGCCGGGCATAACGCTTTGCGACGCGCAAACCAGTGGCGGACTTCTGCTTGCCGTAGCGGAAAAGGACGCGGCGCGAGCGCTTGTAAATTTAAAAAACGCAGGCTACGCTAGTAGCGCTATCATCGGTGAAGTAGTAGCACGCTCCAAACATAAAATTTATTTAGTTTAAAATCTTTTCTATTCAGCCCCCTTTAAGCATCGCTCTTGTATAATCACAATTCTGTTTCGCACCGAGCCGAACCTGCTTCCTTAAGTCTTAAGTCCTAGTAGTTTTAGCCTTTTAGCGAACGTGTTTTTTAAAATTTTAACTGTTAAAAACAAATATCTTTAGTCAATCTTTGAAATCTAAACAAGTGATCGATTGAGCCTATGGATTAAGATTTAGATCGCAGGATCGAATATTAGATTATTTTTTACATCCGTAACGAATATCTAATTAGCATCTAGCTTTAAACTAAATCTATCCATAAAAACAATGTTACAAAAACATAAAGTTTTTAGATTAAAAACTTCATATCGACTCTCTAAGGTCTGATTCAATTATTTGAATCTAAACTAACGAAACTTTCGTTAGTTTTAAAATTTAACTATGCGGATAATAGGTTTTATCTGCATAATATACGCCGCTTCCGATAGAAGCGGTGTGCTTTAGAGGTTTCCAAAGGGCGTAGCCCTTTGGTCGCAAAGACTAGCTTCGCTAGTCTGCGAAATCAAATAAATATGGAGAGTTTGATCCTGGCTCAGAGTGAACGCTGGCGGCGTGCCTAAT
>CAUSCW010000035.1:0-19691 GCA_963530195.1 uncultured Campylobacter sp. | reverse complement strand
GCCGCGCTCGTTGGCCTCCTTTAGCAGCTCAAAAACCGCCTCGCAAAGCTGCGTCACACCCTCGCGCTCATCGACCGCGTCCTCACCCTCGTAGGCATCCCAGCCGTGAACCTCCGCAAACGCCACCATATCGTTTACCGCCTTGGCATATTTCTCGCCCTTTTCGTTCCACTCTTTTTGCCACTCCGCCTTAAGCGTCTTGTAGTCCTGCTCGCGCATCTTCTCTCCTTAAGCTTAGTCCGGTCGCCTCTTTTACGGGCGGCGCGTTTTATGAAATTTTAGCAAAAAGGGCTGAATTTAGAGATAAATTTCAGGCATGCAAAGCGCAATTTAAGATCAAAACAACGAGGCTGGCCCGCGCTCTGCGGCAAAATCGGATTTAAAGCAGGACTTAGACCCGCAGCTCGCGCTAAAAAAACAGCGCCCGATCGGTCCGCAGAATCTGGCTCGTCCGTCGCGCGATTTCGCAGGTCGCGGCATTTGGTTAAATTTAAAGCCTATGCTTTCGCGGCGAGCCTTGGAATTTTAACGAATGCGGGGATTTCAACGAGCGCTTGAAATTTTAGTCTCGAGAGATGATTTTGATTTCGTTCGCGCAAGATCCGCCAAAGTCCGCGCCGAAGGGATCTTGGACCGTGAAATAATGATCTATCGCGCCGCATCCGTGCCCGATCTGCTCACCCCAGCCCAGCGCCCTGCGCACGAAGCCCTTGGCATGGGCGACGGCTGCAGGCAGGCTAAACCCCGCCGCCAGAGCGCACGCGATCGCGCTTGAGAGCGTGCAGCCCGTGCCGTGGGTGTTGCGCGTAGCAATTTTAGGCGCGGAAAATTCATAAAATTTGCCGTTTTCGTATAAAATATCAACTGCTAAATTTCTCGAATCCCCGCCCTCGCTATTTGGTTTAAAACCTGCATCTGAAGGCGCTGCGGATAAATTTTGTTCAAAAGAGGGCACCGCGCTCGTCTTTAAATTTCCGCTTTCGCTAGTAAAATTTTCACTCGCGAAATTTGCGCGCTCCGTCAAATCTGCAAAATTTTCGCGTGCGCCGTTTTCGCCCGTTTTGCGCTGCGGAGCATTAAAATTTCGCACTGCATCCACCGCGCCGCAAGCCACGCTCGCACTCGCAAGATCGCCGCCTTTAATCAAAATCGCGCCGCTGAAAAACTGCGAAATTTTAACTGCAGCAGCGCGCATATCGGCTAAACTTGAAATTTTCATCTCCGCCAAGACCTCAGCCTCGCGCACGTTGGGCGTGATAATCTCCGCAGTGGGGGCGAGCTTGTATTTTAGCGCATGCAGCGCGCTTTGTTTCATCAAAACTCCGCCGCTGGTGGCGACCATCACGGGATCTAAGACGACGTTTTTCGCGCAGTGCTTGCTCAGGCTCTTTGCGATAGCCTCGGCAACCCCCTCATTGGAGATCATTCCGATTTTAACGGCATCCGGAAAGATATCGCTAAAAATAGCGTCCAGCTGTGCCTCCACAAAATCTGGCGAAACGTCCAGCACGCCGAATACGCCGCGCGAATTTTGCGCCGTAAGCGCCGTAATAGCGCTCATAGCAAACATCTTATGCGCGCTAATCGTCTTGATATCGGCTTGGATGCCCGCACCGCCGCCGCTATCAGAACCCGCGATAGTAAGAATTCTTTTCATAAAAAGCCTTTAAAATTTTAGCGCGATTATATCGAAATTCCGCTATAATTCCGTCCGATATATTATTCTACGGGCTAAATTTAAGCTTTATTTATATAGTTTTTACTATAATTTACGAATTATTCGTAATAACTATTACAAGTACAAAAATTTTAACCCACTTAGAGGAAATTACATGAAAAAAGTCGCCAGTTTGATTTTCACAGCGTTTTTGGTTTCGAGCTGCTCCTATTTTGAAAAAAAGGAGGAGAGCGGCGCGAAACAAAGCGGCGAGACCCCCGCTCTGCCGGTAGGCGTATTTATCGCCAAATCCGCCGACGTGCCGATAATTTTGAAATTTAACGGACAGACCGTAAGCGAGCTTGAGATAATGCTAAAGCCGCAGGTTTCGGGCACGATCGAAAAGCAGCTTTTCGAGCCAGGGCGCAGCGTCAAAAAGGGCGACGTGCTCTACGAGATCGACCGCTCGCGCTACCAAGCGGCGTTTGACAGCGCAAACGCCAATCTGCAAAACGCCTCGGCGGACTACAAAAGAGCCAAAGCGCTAAAGGCTAGCAACACGATCTCTCAAAAGGATTTCGACACCGCAAAAGCCGCGTTTATGGTAGCCGAAGCAAATTTTAAAAGCGCCAAGATCGATTTTGACCATTCACTCGTGACCGCGCCTTTTGACGGCATGGCGGGCGATACGCAAAAAGACGTAGGCGCATACGTAAACGTGGGCGAGGATCTGGTGCGCCTTAGCAAATTTGATCCGATCGACGTGGAATTTGGCATCGCAGATGTCGATAGGCTGGAGCTTGATGCAAATTTAAGAAATGGGCAGTGGAAGCAGCTGGGTCGTCAGGTAAGCATAAACCTCGGCGGCAAGGACTACAACGGCACGCTAAGCTTCATCGATAGCGTCATCAATACAAATACCGCGTCCGTCAGCGCCAAAGCTCAAATTCCAAATCCAAGCTTAGAAATTCGCCCGGGCGTTTTTACTAAAGTAAGTGTCGAGGGCTTTTATCAGAAAAACGGCTTTAAAATTCCGCAAGTTGCGCTCAAGCAAGATCTTAGCAACACCATAGTCTATGTCGTACAAAACGGAAAAGTCGCTAAAAAAGTGGTCAAAATCGCGGCGCAAGATACCCGCACGGCGACGATCTCAAGCGGGCTACAAGACGGCGATCAGATCATTTTAGATAATTTTAAAAAGATCAACGTGGGCTCCAAGGTCACTCCCGTACCCGCAAGCACCGATCCTTACGTAGCGGGGCAGCCTGAAGCGTCTCAGAGCAATGCGGAAAGCGGGAAATAATGTTTTCTAAATTTTTCATCAACCGCCCCGTTTTTGCCTGCGTCGTTTCGATAATCATCGTAATCGCGGGCGTTTTGGCTCTTAAAAATTCCTCCGTCGAGGAGTATCCGCAACTCACGCCGCCGCAAATCGTCGTAAGCGCTACATATAGCGGCGCGGACGCGCAAACGATCGCTGACGTCGTCGCAGCCCCTCTTGAGAACGCGATTAACGGCGTTGAAAATATGATCTATATGGAAAGCTCGGCAAGCTCCTCCGGCGACGTTCGTATCAACGTATATTTTCAAATCGGCACAAATCCAGCAGATGCGAAAGTCAATGTAAACAACCGCGTCACGCCAGCTCTTACGCTGCTTCCCGATGAAGTGCGCCGCTATGGCGTAACCGTCACCGAGCGCAGCAGCACGATGCTAGAAGTGCTCGCGTTTTACGATCCTAGCGAACAGATGGACGTCGTAGAGATGCAAAACTACGTAGCTATCAACGTCGTAGATGAGCTAAAGCGCGTGCCGGGCGTCGGCGAGGCTCAAGCACTGGGAACGAAAGACTACGCGATGAGGATCTGGGTAAAGCCCGAGCTGCTTAAGAAATTTAACGTTACGACCGCCGAGATAATCGCCGCAATAAGCGAGCAAAATAGCCAATACGCCGCGGGTAAGATGGGCGAGCAGCCGATGAACTTAGGCAATCCCTACGTCTATGCGATCAAGCCTGAGGGTCGTTTAAAAACCGTCGAAGAGTTTGAAAATATCATCATACGCGCGCAAAAAGATGGGAATTTCTTGCGCGTAAAAGATGTCGCCGAGGTCAAACTTGGCGGCGCAAGCTACAATATCTCGGCGAAATTTAACGGTAAAGAGATGGTGCCTGTGCTTATCTTTATGCAAAGTGGTGCCAACGCCCTAGCCGTAGTTGAAGCGGTAAATAAGCGCATAGACGAGCTTAAACCAAATTTCCCAGGCGAGCTGACCTACGACGTCGCCTACGATACGACTAGCTTCGTAAAAGTATCGATCGAAGAGGTCATTCATACTTTCATTGAAGCGTTAATCCTCGTCATCGTAGTTATGTATATGTTCTTAGGCAATCTTAGAGCGACGATCATTCCGACGCTTGCCGCTCCGGTGTCGATCTGCGGCGCGTTTATCGGAATTTACGCCTTCGGATTTTCTATAAATTTAATCACTCTTTTCGCGCTTATTTTAGCTATCGGCATCGTCGTGGACGACGCCATTATCGTGATCGAAAACGTAGAGAGAATTTTGCACGAAGAGCCGCAGTTAAGCGTCAAAGAAGCCACCACGAAAGCGATGGGCGAGATCGTAGCGCCCGTCATCTCGATCGTACTTGTGCTTTCGGCGGTTTTCGTGCCGGTTGCGTTTATGGAGGGCTTTACCGGGGTTATGCAGAGACAATTTGCCTTAACGCTCGTGGCTTCGGTGTGCTTTTCGGGCTTCGTAGCCCTTACGCTAACGCCCGCACTTTGCGCTCTGATCTTGCAAAAAAAGGAATCCGAGCCGTTTTTCTTCGTAAGATGGTTTAATAATCTTTTTAGCGCTTCGACTAAAATTTACGCGGCGGGCGTCGGCATGGTTCTGCGCCACGTACTAATCAGCCTCGTTTTTGTGGGTATCATCATCTATGCGATGATAGAGCTTCTTAAAATTACCCCTACCGGTCTGGTGCCTAACGAGGACAAAGGCTCGATTATGGCAATGACTACGCTTCCGTCAGCATCTACTCTGCCTAGGACGGAAGCCGATCAGGATTTCATCGCAAGTATCGCTAAAAAGTATCCAAACGTAAAAGATATAACCCAAATCACGGGATACGATATGCTAGCCGGAGCGCTTAGAGAAAATGCGGGAGCTTTTTTTATGAAGCTAAAAGACTGGAAGGAGCGCCTCGGCGATGAAAATTCCAACTTCGCCATAGCTGCCGCGCTAAACGGGCAGCTCTACGGCGCGGATCGCAACTCGATGACTTACGTCGTTACGCCGCCTCCTATTATGGGTCTTTCGCTTACGGGTGGATTTGAGCTCTACGCGCAAAGCACGACGGGCAAGAGCTACGATGAAATTCGCGCAGATATGGATCGCGTAACTGCCAAAGCCAATCAGCACCCCGCTTTAAAGCTCGTGCGAACGACGCTGGATACCGATTTCCCGCAGTATAAGCTCTACGTCGATAAAGAGAAGGTAAAGATGCTAGGCGTTAAGATAGCCGACATTTTCACCGTGCTAAATTCCACCATCGGGCAGTATTACATCAACGACTTTAACCTTATGGGGCGCACGTTCAAGGTCTATATCCGTGCTACGCAAAACTACAGAGACGATCCTAACGATCTAAAATCGCTCTACGTCCGCAGCGCTAGTGGCGATCTGATACCGTTAAATTCCTTAGTGAGACTTGAGCGCTCGCTGGGTCCTGATTCCGTTAATAGATTTAACGCCTTCCCAGCAGCGCAGATTATGGGCGAACCAAATACGGGTTATACCTCGGGTCAAGCGATTGCAGCGATCCAAGAGGTTATAAAAGAGGAGCTTCCTAGCGGATATTCTATCGGCTGGGCGGGCTCCGCGTATCAGGAGGTCAGCGAGACCGGCAAAGGCTCGCAGGCGTTTGTATTTGGAATGATCTTCGTGTTTTTGATCCTGGCGGCTCAATACGAAAGGTGGCTCATGCCGCTTGCCGTACTTACCGCCGTGCCGTTTTCGGTATTCGGCGCGCTCGTGTTTACATATTTCCGCGGGCTGAATAACGACATATATTTTCAGATCGGCTTGCTGCTTCTAATCGGTCTGGCGGCGAAAAACGCGATTTTGATCGTGGAATTTGCGATGAACGAGCACCTAAACAACCACCGACCGATCGCAGAAGCTGCCGTAGAGGCCGCCAAGATGAGGTTCCGCCCTATCGTGATGACGAGCCTTGCGTTCGGCCTCGGCGTGCTTCCGATGGTTATCGCTACCGGCGCAGGCGCTGCTAGCCGCCATGCGCTAGGAACCGGCGTCGTAGGTGGAATGCTCGCGGCATCTACGATCGCGATCTTTTTCGTGCCGCTGTTTTTCTACCTGCTCGAAAGCTTCAACGCTTGGCTTGATAGACGCGGCAAAAAAGTCCAAACTAACGAGGTGAACGATGAAAATAAATAACGCTCTTTTAAGCGCCTTGACGCTTGGAATTTTACTCTGCGGCTGCAACTTCAAGCCCGTCACGGCGCAGAAACAGACCGGCTTTAAGGCGGATTACGCAAGCACTAACGTTAGCACGCAGTGGTGGAAAAGCTTTAACGATCCGCAGCTAAACGCCCTGATCCAAAGCGCGCTGGAGCAAAATTCCGACCTGCAAACTGCGCTAAATAACGTCGAATATGCGCGCGTAAATTTGGGACTGAATAAGCTAGAATATTTGCCGAACGTAAATTTAAGCGGTAGTGCGGTGCGCCAAAATAATTTCGGCAACCGGCCCGATCGCAACTCCCACGGCGCGTATCAGATCGGCGCCGTGCTAAGCTACGAGATCGATCTTTGGGGGCGCGTGCGCAACAGCGTAGATTCGGCGCGATCGCGATTTAATGCGACGAAATACGACTACGAAACCGCTAAAAATACGATTACTAGCACGGTTGCGACGACCTATTTTACGCTACTAGCACTAAAGCAGCAGGAGAAAATTTTAAAAGACAGCCTAAAAAGCTATCAAGATACGCAAAACTACCGCAAAAAGCAGCTCGATGCGGGCGCGGTTAGCGAGATCGTATTTTATCAGGCCAAAGCCGCGGTCCAAAGCGCCGAGGCAAGCCTCATAAACGTGCAAAATCAGCTCTCCGCGGCTCAAACTTCGCTAAATATCCTAACGGGCAAGAGCTATGATGAAATTTTACGCGGCGCGCCGCAGACCGCCGCGAAAATGCCTAGCGCGCCGCAGATCCCAAGCGGAATCCCAAGCGACGTGATCCTGCACCGCCCCGACGTCGCAAGCTCGCTCGAAAATCTGCGCGCAAGCAACTTCTTAGTGGGCGTCGCCAAGGCAGGCTACTTCCCTACCTTCTCGCTTACGGGCTCGGCGGGATACGCAAGCGGCGAGTTTGACAGGCTGTTTACCGCAAGCGCGAGCACATGGAATATCGGCGGCTCGCTCGTAGGGCCGTTGCTTGACTTCGGCCGCCAAAAAAGGCGCGTAGAGCTTGCAAATTTAGAGCAAAACGCGAGCTTCATCGCATACGACAAAGCGCTTAAAACCGCTTTCGGCGATGTTCGCGACGCGCTTGTCGGCGTGCAAAACGCCAAACTAAGACAGGCAAGCCTCGCCGATCTCGTCGCTTCGCAGAGCAAAATTTATTCAAACGCCTCAAGCAGGTATCAGGCGGGCTACAGCGATCATCTGGAGTTTTTGGATTCGCAGCGAAACCTGCTTAACGCGCAGCTAAATAAAGTGCAGGCAGATCTTGACGTGCTAAGCGCGACGGTAAACGCCTACAAGGCGCTCGGCGGCGGCTTTAGCATAGAAGATAGCGAAATAAAGGCGCTTATCGGCGCGGAGAAGGACGTGCAGCCCGATATGTCCGCCTTCCCGAAGGATAGAATTTTTAATTAGCTTTATAAATTTACGGGCGACGCAAAATTTTAAAATAGCCGTAAATTTAAAGCGCAGTCCGGCTTTTACGGCGCAAGCGGATGTATGAAAGAAAAATCTGCTTGCGCTTTTTAAATTTAGCCTTGCGGCGAATGGCAAGTCCAAATTTCAAAGATAATCTAAATTTTAAAATAGCCACAGCAAGGTGAAATCGCCGCTCGGCTAGAAAGCACAGAGCAGCCGGGCTTCACGGCGCGGTAGAATTTTAAGCGGCACGGCGAAATTGCAAGCAGCGCGATAAAATCCCAAATGCTGCGGTAAAATTCCAAGCGCTGCGTTTTAAATTTAAAGGCGAGGCGGATTGCGCGTCGAAACGGAATTTGGCAAAATTTTATATTTTCGCTATAATCGCGACTTTTAATTTAGATGGGTGTCCGAGCGGTTGAAGGAGCACGCCTGGAACGCGTGTAAAGTGCAAGCTTTCGAGGGTTCGAATCCCTTCCCATCTGCCACTACTTCAATTCATATTTTTAGACTCAAGCGCCTCAATCGCAAAAAAAGCCTCGAGACGCGGCAGTGCTCGTTGGCGGCAAACGGCTCTCGTCCGCGCAAATAAAATTCCACGCTTTTAAATCATCGTTCCGTCGCCGAAATAAAATTTCGCGCGTTGCGCCTTAAAATTTCGTAAAATTACATTCTACGGCATTCTACTCGTTTCAAATTTAGATCTGGGGGCTGCGCTTGCAAAATTCTATCCGCAAAATTTCGTACCTAAATCCTGCACAAATTCTGTCCAAACGCGTGTTATTTACCGATATTGCGCTAAAATTCCTTTTAAAATTTCACTTTAAAGGAGAGAAAAATGAGTGAAGAAAAAAGTTGCGCCTGTGCGCATGTCAAATCCCAAAACGTAACCGACGCGCCCGGCAACAACACCGTGTTTATGATCTGGCGCTTTAACGCAGGCAAAACCGCCTGCAAAAAGGCTTTCGAGGGTCTTTGCGCTCTGGTGATAAATTTAAACAAAACCGCCGTTACGAGATTCGGTGCGGCTAGCGAAACAAGCTGCGTGCTGGGCGTGGGCTTTGAGGCGTGGAAAATGCTCGGCTTGCCGAAGCCTTTGCCGAAAGAGCTAAAAAATTTCGAAGAGATTAGAGGAGACAAACACATCGCGCCCGCTACCGGAGGCGATATCCATATCCACATCAGAGCGGGGAATCAGGCCGTTTGCTACGATATGGCAAGCGAGATCAGAGCCGCGCTAAAGGACGTCGCGACGTGCGAGGAGGAGATCTGCGGCTTTAAATACTACGACGGACGAGCTATCATCGGCTTTGTGGACGGCACCGAAAACCCGCAGGGCGCAGATCGCGACTTTTTCGCCAAGGTAGGCGACGAAGATGCGGCGTACAAGGGCGGCAGCTATCTTTTCGTGCAGAAATATATCCACGATATGAACGCGTGGAACGCTGCGGGCGTCGCTGAGCAAGAGCGCGTCATCGGGCGTAGCAAACAAAACGACATCGAGATGAGCGAGGAGATAAAGCCCAGCAACTCACATTCCGCCGCCGCCAACGTCGGCGACGACAAAAAGGTCGTGCGCGGCAATATGCCGTTTATGCAAGGCGGCGAGACGGGAACCTACTTTATCGCCTACGCAAGCACCTTTAGCACGCTGGAGCTGATGCTTGAGAGTATGTTTATCGGCCGCCCGCGAGGCAACTACGACCGCCTACTGGATTTCAGCACCGCAAAGACGGGCGCGCTCTTTTTCGCTCCGACCTTCGATATGCTGCAGGCTTATAGCGTAGAGTAAATTTAGCTCTAAATTAAAGGCGCGCAATGTTTTGCGATCTAAGCCCGTATCAGAGCAGGCGCTGCAAAGAGATCATAGAGGGCAAAGTCGAAAATAGTGAAAACGTCAGGGGTCTGATAGAGTTCATAGACGCTAAATTTAAAACTCGAGCGATCAGCGCGTTTTACGGCGCAGGCAAGGACTCGGCGTGGCTTAAGATCGTGCTTCGCTTCGATAAAGATGCCGCGAAAATCACCGATAAAAAGTGCATTGAGCGCTACCTCGCCCGCACGCCGCTTTTCGAGAAACTAAACGGGCTAAGGAATTTTTATATCTCGGTCGAGTCCTTCGAGTCGCAGATCCGCACCGATCTGATCCAAGGCGCCGTAGAGGAGCTGCTGCGAAACCGAAACGAGCTTTTAGCGCCGCTTAAAATTTGGTATATCGCAGCGGTGTCCGACGCGCCCGTAGTTTTTTATTTCACGAGGCAGGACGCGGCACGCCGCGAAGGTGGCGGAAAGATAGAGCGGCTGATAAGAAATTTTATAGAGAAAGCGCGGGACGCTAAATATCTGAGCCACATGGAATTTAAGCTCTATTTTGACAGCAAGGAGTTCGTGGATCTGGAGTACGGCGGGAATTTGTTCTACTATTTCAAATAAAATTTAACTAAGGAGCAAAAATGGATGCGAGGCTTTACTTAAACAAGGCTATAATGCAGCTCTCGCGAGGGCTTGAGGAGGGCGGCGTGCAAAGCCTAAAAGCAGCACTTGAGGGCGAAGACGACGAGGTTAGCAAGACGCAAGCTCGCGTGATCTTAGGCGAATACTACGTGATGAAAGGCGAGCCCGCGCAAGCTAGGGAGTGTCTAGGACCCGTAGCGCAAGACGCCGAGCGACTGCGGGATCAATACGACGATCTGCTGGATGATGAAATTTGCAGAGCCGATATGCTTTTGGATATGATCGAGCGCTTCGGGTTTTTGGCGGAGTAAAACCGCTCGCGATATGCGGCGGCACAGTAAGCGTCGCGGCGGCGATAAAATTTTAAGATCAGAGCGAAATGTCGAAATACTCATTTGAAACCATAGAGCGGATGCTGTTAAAATGCGTCCTTGAGGGCGGCGAGCCCGAGCTCGGCTTCCGTCTGCACGGCGCAGAGTATATGATAATCGCCTATGCGGATCGCTGCTCGTTTCAAAGATGCGCGAACGAAGCTGGCGCAAACGCAAGCGGCGAACGGTATTTTGCCACGCTGCGGGAGCTCTACACCGCGCCGCAAATAGACGGGCTCTCGCTAAAAGAGCTCTGGAGCAAGGCGGATGATTTTTACTGCTTTGATTTCGAGCCGTGCTCGAAATTTCATGCGGCGGTGGAGAAAGCGTACGCGGTACCGATACACGGCGCTGATAAATTTCAACGAAATAAAATTTTGAAAGGACGCAAGCAGGCTCTGCTTGGGATAGCGTCGTTAAGGCGTGCGGCGAGGTCGGCAAATTTAGCGCGGGATTTGAAAGTCATGAGATAGCGATGGGTGCGCCGAGTCTGGGCAGGCTGCGGCTTTGCGCGAGCACGTGGCTTTTTGCAAGAGGGCGTTAAATTTTTTCAGCAAGAAAGCCCGAGGTGGCAAAATGCGACCGAGCATCCGCCTGCTTGCCTACCGAACAACATAGCTTAAATTTAAACCTCGGTGCCGATCTTGGCAGGATGGGTTAAATTTTAGCAGTGATTGCGGCGGTATCCGCGCTGCGACCCTGTGGCGCCCGAGACTAACGAGACGAGCGCGCATAGGTTTCATCTAATTTATGTAAAGTAGGCGCGAGCTTTTAAATTGAAGTGGATTCAATGGCGGCAGCGCGAACGCGGAAATGTCGCCGCAAGGTTTAAATTTGAAATACAAAAAAGCGGCGCGCGGACAAAAAATGCGCTGCGAGATCTAAAATTTAGCCGAAGCGGCGCCGAGAACAAGTAAATTTACTTAGTGAGCGGGCTACGGCGGCTTTATGCCGGAGAGTTCGCGGTTTTTGGCATTTGCCAAATGCACGTCTGATAAATACAGCTTGCAAAGGTGCTGCGGCCGGCGGACATCGACCTTAAAACTTAGAGCCATCGGGCTGATCGTCCTTATCGGGCTTAGTTCCAGCCAGCGGGCATGAGTCTCGAAATCTACGAGCGAGTGCAAGGAAGTCGTATAATTTCTATCTTCCAAATGCGACTTGCCCGCAATTTTGATCTTGTCAATTTTATGTAAAAAGCTTCTAGGCAGATGTCCGCGCGCTGTTTGACGATAAAATTTAAACGCAAAGCCAAATTTGACACTGCAAGGCACTAAGACCGTCCGCGACGAACTTCAAAACAGGAGTAAAAATTCAATGCTAAATTTAAAAGACGAGCCGCAAAAGTTGCAAAAGCTGCAGCGGTCGCAGTCTAGGCAAGACGCCGAGCGCCGAAATCCGCCGCAATTTGATAATAAACCCTTTGTCGTCAAAGATTACAACATCGTGGTATTCTTTATTTATAATCTGATCTTCGCCCCTTTGGCGGTACCGGTATTTCTATACATAGGGGATATTTTCCCATACTATACGCCGTTTGTTCCTGTAGTATTCGCCGTTGTGTCTTATCTCAACAGCGCCCATACGCGCTTTGTTCATTTGACGAATAGGAGCATTAACTACGTTAACAAGAGCAAAATCACAAAATCTATAAAATTTGATGAGATATCGCTCATAAAGCTCACCGCTACGCCGCTATTCGGACATATCGTGCCCGCTAGAAATTCCGCAGGTATTGCGTTTTCGTTCATCGTGATAGCCGTCGCGTTTGCCGGATTTTTACAAAGCCTTAGAGGATTTATAATTTTTATGATGAGCGCGGCGGCATTGGTTTTGCCGTTTTTCACCTCTAAACTGATTTTTTCAAAGATCACGGAGGGGAAATTTAGCTTCCTCGCGATCGATACTTTGATCATCTATGACGGCAAGGGCGAATTTATCAGTTTTATGATGAGCGAAACGGACTTTGAAAGAGTTTGCCGCTACATGCTGAAAGAGCGGCAGATTAGCCTGTCAAAATTTCAAAAGCAGTTTGTGATATTTCAATGAAAGAGCCTATTAAGCGATATCGGCGTTAAAATTTAAAAAGCCGTTTCGGCTCCTTAAATTGGTTGCAAGTTAAATTTGGGCGTAAATTTTATAATTTCGCATGCGTTAAAATTTTACGACTTGCGCATGCTAAAATTTTATGGAGTGCGGTGTGGAATTTTACGGCTTTACAGCACACGGCGTGAAATTTGAAATTCCGCAAAATACCGTAAATTTCAGAAAATTTCACAAAATTTTGCGGAGCCCTGAAATTTTAAAAGCTCCGCAAATTTAGCTCACGCTACCACCGAATGCCCGCTTCCAGCCAAAACTGCCTGCCCGCCTCATAGACTAGATCGAGCGAGGTGTCGCTGCTAAGTCTTACTTTGTTGCGCTTATTTAGGACGTTGTAAATGTCTAAATTCGTAAAAAATTCCACCTCGCCCGCCATCTTTTTAGCGTATCCGATGCGCGCATCCCAGCTGTAGCTTTTGCCGAGATTTACCTTTTCGTATTTATCGTATCTAGCAGGATACTTGCCCGCAGGCGTCCTGCCGGTGCGAGCGATCGCTTCTTGCGAGCCTTTAAACGAGAGGAAGTTATTCACGCTGATACCGTAGCTTGGAATTTTCGTGATGATGTTTAGGCTCGCAGTCCAAGGCCTAGCATAGTCCTGCGCCGGAAGCTCCGATAGCCTCATCAGCCTGCCGTCGTATTCGACGATCTTTTCATCTTCGAGCGTTTCTCTATCAAGCGATATGTCATAAAGGGTGTTGTTCGTTTTCATCTTGATGTGCTCAAAGCCCAGCTCAAAGCCATTTAGCGTACCGGAGGCCTCATAATCATCGATCGTTTTAACGCCGAAGGTTAAAATTTTATTTTCGCTTCTGCCGTCATTAGTAAAGGTTTGATAGTTGTTTTGGTAGTTCGGATTCGGCGCTAGACCTAGATCTCTTCGCGTAGATTTGATGATCTGATCCCTGCCCTTGCGGCTTACATATTTGCCGAAAAACTCGAAATTCCCGAGCTTTTGCTTTGCCCCGAATACCAGCTCATCCTCATAAGGCACCTTTAGCTCGTTAAATTTAGTTAGAGACGGGTCTTTTGGCAGTTGCGTCCAGTTTTGCGTATAGGCATTGCGTGGACGCGTGTAGGTAGTGGCAAGACCCTCTCGCCCCTCTCTTAATTTATAGGTAAAGAGATTGCGTCCGTAGTAGCGGTTTGCGCCGAAGCTAATGATCGAATCGCCGTCGCCAAAAATATCGTAGTAGCTGTTAAATCTCGGCGCCGCAGTCGTTTGCTTCATATAATCGTCCCTATTTAATCTTACGCCCGGTCGCAAGGTAAGATCACCGATTTTTATCTCATCCTCTAGATAAACCGCCAAGCTCTTCATATCTACCTTAGTATTGCCCTTGTAATAGCTTTTTCGCGTAAAAAACTGGCCGCTTCTACCACGCCTCGCAAAAGAATCGTCTATCGAGCAGAGCTCGTCATTCGGATCGCAAGCATTTACACCCGCAGGTAGCGGTGCTATTCCGCCAGCGGTCATAAACTCTTTTTTTACATTAAATTTAGCCTCTTGCTTTTTAAACTCAAAGCCTGTGATAAATCTATGCTTGCTACCGCCGAGATCAAATTCATTAAACTCCAAATCCGCGTTGTATGAAAGGCTCTTTTGAGTCTGATCGAGATCCCCAAAGCCACCCTCTATCGCCGAAGCAGATAAAATTTTACTGCCCCAATTCTTTACGTTTGAGTATTGCCAAGCCCTGTAATATTCATTCTCGGCATCGCGCGAACTCTCCAGCTTGCTATAGGATAAAATTTGATTAAATCTAGCAAAATCGCCATCGTAGTCGGTTTTAAGCGCTAAATTTAAACCGCCCGATTTCATATCGGCGTATGAATCCTTGACGTGGTCGTTAAACATCTTGTTTCGCTCGGGCGCGTAGGTTACGCTCGGCGTGATAGTTAAGCGGTCGCTTGCATACCAAAGCGCTTTTAGGAAATAGTTGTCTATATTTCGCCTCTGAACTCGCTCGGTGATGGTCGTATCTGCGTTGTATCTTCTGTCGTAGGCCTTGAGCGGAATTTTACTTCTAGTGTTGGTATAACCGAACATCAAGCCCAGATCCTCGGTAACGGTGCCCTCTAAATTTAATCTCGTGATCCACTTATCGAATCTCGGCTGATTTAGAGGCGTAGCGGAGTTTTCAAAGTTTTGTTCGTCGCCGTAGATATGGTACCTAGTCCAGCTATCCTCGGTGTGTTGCATCGAAAATTTGCCGTGAAAGCCCGCACGCGGATCTCGCGTCTTGGCCTCCACTACACCGCCGGTAAATCCGCCGTATTTGGCGGAGACGCCGCTATCGTGCACTTCGACGCTCCGTAAAAAATCGCTATCGATCGCCATACCTTGCGAAACGGAATTCATCGTATCAAACGCCGAAAAGCGCGTAGGATTGCCGCCGGGATTTCTAGCGGGATCGAGATCGTTATTCATATTCGCGCCGTCAAGCATAAAGTTGTTTTGCCAATACTTCGCGCCGTTGATGCTGATATTTGCGGGGCTGATCTCGCCTAGCGTCGTGCTCTGGCGGTTTGTGGAGCTGAATTGCACGTTTGGATTGGTGCGCAAAAGCTGCACGAAGTCGCCGTTGCCGCTAGGCATCGACTCGATCATCGTCCTGCTTATTTTTTGCGTGCCGCCGTAGCTATCGCCGACGCTCGTCAGGCTCGAATCGATATTGCCGACGACGACTATTTCGGGAAATTTATAACTATTTATCGCCGCAACGGAGCTCTGCGCGCCTGGATTTTCTTTGGTAGAAGCGCTCCTTGTTGCGTTATTTTCAGACGAATCCTGCGCGATGCTTAGACTGCAAAGGCACGCCGCGACTATTAAGGAGCGTGCAAGCCCCCCCCCGCAGCGATTTTGAGTGGATTTCTCGCCTTTTACGGAAGCGGAATAATTGCGGCCTGCGCCGCTTTTACATGGCTTACAGGCCCAAAAACCGACAATCATCTTTTCTCCTTTTTTGAAAATAAAAATTAAGACCGAGGAAATTTAGCCAATAATATTTTAAATTTCAATAAAAGTGATAACAATTATACGACTTATGCAATCAACAGAAAAAATGTAACAAAATAGCTATATATCGGCGAGATAAATCTATTCCAAAATAAAATTTATCTAAAATCTATGCACGGACAGATGGGTTTAATTGAGTTTTATTCTTGGGCATATTTTTAAAGTACGTAAATTTACGGCGCCGAAATTTACCGTGCAAGCGCCGTTAAATTTAAACGCGGCTAATAAATTTAACGAGCAAAATTTAGATGCGCCTAGCCTGCTAAAATTTCGGCGCATTTATCCTCACCGTCTCATCGGTGTCAAAAATATATGTCTGCACCGCCTCCGCGATATCCTTTGGCGTGATGGAATTTATGATCTTTTCAAAGGTCTTAAAATCGGCGATCTCCTCATTCCAAAGCGCGTATTTTACGAGCGCGTCGTTCCAAAACTCAGGGCTTTCGCGAGCGGTACGAGCCGTGATAATCTGAGATTTTTTAAAATTTTCAAGATGTCGCGCTACGTCCGACCCGCCGCCTGCGATTTCTGCAAAAATTTCTCTAATTGCGGATAAAATTTGATCCGTATTTTGCGGCGCGCAGGAAAACGAAATATGAAGGCTAGAGTGCTCATAGGGGATACGGCTTAGGCTCGAAGCGACCGAAAAGCCGTAAGTACGCCCCTCGTCCTCTCTGATGCGCTCTCTAAGTGCTTCCTGAAGCACCGAAGCTAGAGCTGAAATTTTTATCGCATTTTCAAGCGAATGCGGAGCGGATCTGTTTATCGCGGTAAGCGCGACATCGCTTCTAGGGGAGTTTTGATAGTTGCGCATAAAAACGTGCCGTCCGCTTAAGCTGCGGATACCGTCGTCTTTAAAATCCTCGCATTCGCCGCGAACGGGCAGGTTTGCCAGATACTTTTTTATGAGGGCTTCGGCATCTTTTAATTCAAAATCGCCGCTAAGTACGAAAGTGTAGGATGCGGCGTTGCTAAATTTATCATAGATGATCTTTTTCAACTCCTCCGCATTAAGAGCTTTGATCTGCGCGGCGCTTAGCGGGCGCATTCGCGCATTACCGCCGTAAAAAAACTCACTAAATTCCCTACTAAATTTATACCCGGGCAATTTCTCGTTTCGAGCAAGCTCGTCGAGCAATTTTATCTTTAAATTTTGCAGCGCTTTCTCGTCCGTGCGCGGGGAGCTGAGCTCTAAGTTTATCGCTTCCAGCAGCCATTTTAGATCCTGCGAGCCGCAGCTTCCGTAAAATCCGTGCGAGAATGCGGAGATGTTTTTGCGATAATTCACCTGCCGCCCGCTTAAAATTTGCGAAATTTCATAATTGTTAAACTCCCCCGCGCCGCTTTCGTTTGAAAGCATCGCGGCAAAACTGCCAAGCCCCGGATGCGCTAGATTGGACATTCCGCCTCTGCTTACCGCGGCAAACGAGATGAAATCCTTGCGCGTCTTAAGTGGCTTTAAGATTACGGTCGCGTTATTTTCAAGCACGTAGGTATAAAATTTAAATCGCAGATCAAAGCTTTTGCTTAAAATTTTGCCCTCGGGTAGATTTTTAGGAACCAAGCTACCCGGCAGCTTTTTATGCGCGGCATGCGTATTTATCGCCCTGGCGCCATCCTGCAACTTCTTAAATTTGGTCTCATCCAGATTATATCCTGAGCCGCTAAAAACGCTTGCGTGCACCTCGCTTAGATCCGTAAGGCGCTTAAATTCTAAATTTAGCTCCTCTAGGCTGATCTCGCGCAGCAGTTTTACCTCCAAATCACGCTGTTTTGCAGCACTAGGCAGAGCGGCTCCTGATTTTACGGCATGAAGAATCTCTCTTGCAAAAAACGCGGAATTCGCGCTTTTTCTGCGCTCGAAGGCGCTGTGCCGCGAGCTGATCAAAGCATCCTTTGCTAGGGCGAAATCGCGCGCATCAAAGCCGCTATCTCGCAAGCCTTTGATTAGCCCGAGCGCCTGCGAGATCGCGTCGTCAAAGTCTCCGCCCAAAACGGCAACGTCAAAGCTATAGATCGTTTTTTGAAACTGCAAATTCGATCTGGAAAAATTAACTCGCAGCAGCGCGCCTTCGCTAGCCTTCGCTCGTTCGTAAATCGTAGAGATGAGGCTTGAGATAAGCTCGCTTTTTAAAATTTTTCTCGCATTCGCCTCGCTACTCGGCGGCGCGAATTCCTCCCAAAACGAAATTTTGACGGAATTTAGCGATGTTTCGTTCGTATCGTAATTGTAAATTTTCAAACCCTGCCTAGGCGGAATGCCCATATCCGGGCGGGCATAGGAGTTTGTATTTTTAAGAGGCGAAAAATTTTGCTCTAGCAGTTTTAAAATTTTATCCCTTTTAAAATCGCCCACGGCTATAAATTTCATAGACCTAGGCTGGTAAATTTTTTGATAAAGCTCCTTGATTCGCTGCGCGCTTACGGATTTTACGACCGCCATATCGCCGATCGGCGCGCGATCAAAATACGCGCTGCCGCCGTAAAGCTCCTCATCCATCCGCCCGTAAAGCCTCGCAATCGGCGTATCGCGACTGCGCGCCTCCTCGATTATGACGCCTCTTTCTTTTACGAGCTCGAGCGGATTAAACTCCACTCCGTCCGCAATCGAAGCAAAAATTTTAAAAACGTCCTTTAAATTTTCTTCGCTAACGGCAATGTTAAGCGTGTAGATCGTGCTGTCGTAGCCCGTCTGCGCATTTACGTCGGCGCCGAATTTCACGCCCAGGCTCTGTAGCTTTTTGATAAGCTCGTTTTTGCTAAAATCGCGGCTTCCGTTAAAGGACATATGCTCTATGAAATGCGCAAGCCCGCGCTCATTAGGGGTCTCATCGATCGAGCCCGCATCCACGATCAGATAAAAAACGGCGGAATTTTTAGGCACGGAATTTTCTAAAATATAGTATCTAAGCCCGTTTGGCAGCGATCCTCGCAGGACGGCTTCGTCCCACTCAAGCGCAAAAGCCCCCGCACAAAGCAGTAAAAATAGTAAAATTTTTCGCATTTAAGCCCTTTATTTTTCTAATAAAATTCGCTCGCAAACCTTTCGGCAGGCTCTTCTCTTTCGGCTTATCAATCTGCCCGCCTGGTCATTTTTTGGATTTGCTCGCCTCGACCCGTTAGCCTGCGATATCTCTTAGATCCGCCTACTTTTAACCCGCCTACTAGCTGCGCCAGCATCCGCGATCTTCCTCGCGAGCGTATCGGTTCTAGGTTTGCACTGCGCGGCTTCTATCGTTTATTTTATCGCAGAAGTCCGCAGGCACATTTGATCTTGATCTACACATCCGCGCGGCGATACGGCGGCGCGCTCGCGCAAGATAAATTTTGGAATTTACTTGCACACAGGCTAAATTTAAAAAGTGCGAGTCGGTAAATTTTAAAATTTTACGCCGAACGCGGCGGACTACTAGGCTTTGAAATTTCATAGCTAAATTCCGCGGCTAGCTTTCACGACCGCTTTTATATCCAGACGGACGAGTATTTAAATTTAGCATCGTCCTTGCTCTTACTGCGCGCTGTTTTAATACGGATCGATCAAAAAACTTCCGATGCTTCATCCATCAATACGGCCGCAATACACTTGAGTTCAATACGAACCGACTAAAAGCTGCTCGGCATATTTTGACACCTGCTGCCGTATAACATTTGGCGCGCGCACGAGCTGCCGCCCACACCGCCTACTGCGAAATAAAATTTTAGCCTAAAGAGCATTAAATGAAAATTAGTATAGATAAAATGTGAAAATTTGAAGTTAAAATGGAATTTCGGATTAGATTAAAATGGCCGGGAGATAGGGATTCGAACCCCAGGAGGCTTTCACCTCAACGGTTTTCAAGACCGCCGCTTTCGACCGCTCAGCCATCTCCCGATTAAGGGCGGGCAGACCCCGCCGTAGATTCGCGCAGATCAAGACCTGCGCATGGAATTTATTCGGTTTTTTCTCCGACCCACTCGGCGCCGTTGTGAACCTTTTCTTTGGTCCATTGAGCCGCGTTGTGCGAATCCTCTTTTACGCCGTGCCAAGTATTAGAGCACCCGCTAAAAACCATCAATGCCAAAAGAGCCGCTAGTATGTATCTCATAATAACTCCTTTTTAGGATCTGGAGGCGACACCCGGATTCGAACCGGGGATCAAAGCTTTGCAGGCTCATGCCTTACCACTTGGCTATGTCGCC
>CAUSCW010000034.1:0-19956 GCA_963530195.1 uncultured Campylobacter sp. | reverse complement strand
CTGCTTGGAAAGCTTGTCGAATTTCAAATTTGAAAATGCAAAGTCCTGCAAATCGTTCTCTTTGATATCCGCTAGCGCCTTGCCCATCAGCATGTTTTCATCCTCCTGATTGGCGTGAATATTGTGTGCGTAAAGCCACGCCTCGCGCTTGCAGGTAATATAATAATTCACAAGCGTGCCGGTAATTTGGTCCTTGCAAAACATTAGTCGAAAAACTCATTCTTGAGATTTAAGGCGGCATCCTTTTTAATCCCGAAATTATTATTGTATGAAGTATCGCCGAATGGTAAATAATAGACATCTTTTAGCCCATCAATACGCTTTATATTTAAACGCTTTGCATCAAATTCTGTGATATTTACACCAAATCTATTAATTTTCTTAATAGTATTCGTAAATATATCTTTCTTATTAAATTTGTCCATATCAAGCCTATTGATTTCAAAAATTTCATTTTGAAATTCTTTAATATAATCTTCTTTTGGCTCAATTATTACTAAAATTTTGAGCCTATCATCCATCGCCTCGCTAATCTTTTCGTTTATATCGTAAAATCCTAGCTCTCGCATCTGTTCCGCCAAAAATAAGCTCTCTAGGCTTTGCTTTATGGCGCTGAAATACCTAGTGGAAATATCTAAAATTTCGCTTTCGATGATATCTCTTTGCTTTAGAATTTTTACCAAAATAGTATCGCTAATACGTTTTAAATCACCGTAAATGAGATCGGAATAGTCGCAAATATCGTTAAATACGTATAATTCTCCCAGAGCTGTGAAATTTCTATTTATACGACCGGCAGTTTGGATAATCGAGCTAATGGGTGCTATCTCTCTAAATCCGACATCAAAATCCAAGTCCACGCCAGCTTCGATAGACTGCGTAGAAATTAGCAAGATCAGATCACCGTGCCCACTTTTATTTTTAGCAATCGCGTCTTTTATATTTTCGATATTTTTTCGTTTGTGATCGTCACACATATATCCGTTTAGGCAAAAAACTTTAAATTCGTCGTAAAATTCCAAAAATAGCTCTTGCGCTTTTTTAATGGTATTTACGACGACTAGTGTATTTTTGCTTTTTGCTAATTGTCTAATCTTGTCTTTTAAAGTACTTTCATTGCCATCAAACCACTTTAAAACGTATCTATTTTGATCTTTGAAATAATCTAAATTTGAAATTTCTTTAAATTTAGTCGCATCAACAATAGGCATCGTGGCGGACATAAAGATAAAAATGCAGCCAAATCTTTCCGCCATCATCTCGCAAAGTTTCATAAAATCCGCCCTGAACTTATACGGTACCGCCTGCGCCTCATCGATTATTATTACACTATTTTTTAATCGGTTAAATTTTACGCTATCTTTATTTTTGTTTCCAAAGAGTGCAAATACAAATTGATATAGCGTAGTTACGTTAATATCTCCGCTAAAGGAATCCATCAAAAATTTAACTTTAGAATAGCGATCTTGCGGAGTGCTTTCATCTATCGTAGTTTTGTGATGAATTTTATGAATTAATATATTTTTATCGTCTTCGAAAATCTCTTTTATCTCATTATAAACTTGATCTATGATAGCCGTAAACGGCAGCACGTAAATAATACGTTCTTTATTAAATTTAGCGGCAAAATTTAGCGCAGTCAAAGTCTTACCGTATCCAGTGGGCGCGGTTAAAGTAAAAAGATTATGATCTACATCGAAATTATTTAAAACGAATTTTCTAAACTCGCTTCTTTTCGCATTTGGCTTACAATTTTCCAGGGCTTTGATATATTTTTCGATCGTATTAGAATTCGCCGGTTTAGAAACAGGAATTCTTTGATTAAAAATAGCTTCATATTTATCACTATAAATAAGCGACGAAAATATGTCTTTGAAATTTAAAAAGTCATCGTAATCAAACTTCTTTTTCGTAAATTTGAAGTATTCTCTCAAATACTTAGCTTTAATTAAAAGCTCATTTTTATCGCTTTTAATATCTTTGTAAATTTCTAAACCTAAAGCTTTATCTACGACTTCATCCCAAAAGCCTAGCTCTTTCGAGCTCTCAAAATATTTACCGAAATTTTTATTTTGCGTTGTAAGCTCACAAAAATTTTCTACATTTCCATGGTGTGATACGATGGATAAAAACCCAAAAGCCGTATCTAGCTCATTAAATTCTGAATTTAGTAAAAATATGTAAGCGGATAATAAAGCATGATTTTTATCTGCAATTTTTTCGTTAGGATTTTTTATATAAATCTGAAAATTAGTTTTTAGCTTAGCTATATCGTGATAAATTTTAACGCATTGCAAAAGCCTACTATCCGCTTCGGCAAGCATATTTATTATATGCTTTCTTAGCGGCTTATTAGGATGCGATAGCGGCTCACTTTGCAAAGTAGACCTTGTAGTCATTTATTTGATAAATATTTCCTCTATTCTTTGCTTTGATTTGATTATTGCCGCTTAACTTAATAACGAAATCTTTAAAATCCTTAAAAATTCTACCCTCTTCGCATCCGCAAGCCATTCTGGCCGCAGTAAGTCTAATATCAAAGCTTTGTGCATCAAATATAAAATCGTCCATCAAAACGAACGTATCTATAAAACTTTCCTTTTCATGCACCAATTCACAATTTTTTATCTCGATATATTTAAAATCCGCTATACAAAAATTTATACCTAAATATGGTGTAAAGACACATCTATGAGCTTTTAAGCTGTTAATTATATTTTCTTTATAAGAAGCGTTTAAAGCACTTAAATCAACGAATATGACATATCTAGGATCTTTTATTAGCTCTTTATAAAACTGCTTTTTCTCACTAGAATCTTGGTAGCCTTGTTCGATATGCATACTTGAAGATAGAGCAAATTTTATACCGTTAAAAATCATAGTTTTTTTGCGAAATTGCGAACTTAAAATAACGCTATAACCTATATCGTTAAGTTTAAAATAATTCATTTCACCTATAATCGCCCCCAAAAACCCCATTACTGCAGTCTTTGGCGGCACCGGGTATGTAAGAGACGAGTAGATAGTAGCCGGATGAGAAAAATGCGCATAATCTCCCGATAGCTCAAAAGCTATTATATCCATTTAAAATCCTATTTTTATCCAATTACTATCAAATTGTGATCTGTTATTTTGCTCGAAGTCAAAATCGCTCATATACTCTATTTTTTCGATCTCTTGCGCGTATCTGGTAAGTTTAGCTTTCAATCTAGAAAAATCAATCGTAAAATCATTTATACTTCTTATCTCTACGTCTTCTTTGCTACTATTTATACTTATACAGTTATTTAAATCTCCAGCGAAAGTATCATTTTTATATGTAATTACTAGCATAAATCTAGGCATCTGACCCATTTTCGTGCGAGTAATTAAATTTTTAGTCCCGCTCCAAAGCGCTCTTAAAATCACTTTCACATCATCTTCGCTCAAATTCGTAATCTTTGCACTATGATTATCCACTATTCCGTAAGTTGCAAAGATTGCATAATTTAAAAAATCTTCTTCTCTAAACGTTTTATTTGCCTTATCGCTACCACTTGCAAACGCGCCGGTGCCTTTTATATGCTCTACCGCAACTCTATGAAGCGATCTGCTCATTCTAAACTGAATGGGTCCAACAAATTGAATTCCTGCTGTTTTTATGTCTTCTTTTTTCATCTCATCTTTATCCGATATCGGCAAAACCCCACCAAATGCGCGAATATCAATAAATTTAGATAAAATTTCTTTTTCAATCTCGATTTTTTCTTGCTTCACGTTAATTACTTCACGTATTGCGCTTTTGCAATCTAAGATATTTTCATCTCTTTTATACTCTTTAATGAAAATCATACTTTCGTCTTTTTTCATAATTTCATCTCTAATTGTTCGCTTTATACGTACATCAGTAACTTCTGCTATACCCGTCTCATCGTCTATCCTAGGAGCGTTATCTCTTAGCATATCGCCGTTTGGATTAAAATTTTCGCCGTCCCAAAGAAATAGAATTTCCTTCTTTTTCATTACTCGTCTCCTTGAGTGTTATCTTTAATATATTTCGTAAAATCACTTCCGCCCATAGCAAAAGCTAGCGTTACATAAGCGCTCTTAACCCGCTTTTGAGATAAAAACGCACTTGGTAAAATTCCAATCAAAATATCGCGCATGATTTCTATATTAGCACTTCTTTTTCCTCGCGATACATTGGAGAGTTTTTTGTTAGTTTCATCGCACTTGGTCCAAATCCGTTCTAAAAGCTCTTTCGTAATTAGTCCGGCATTATTCAGCCATTTTTCGAATGAACTATTTTTGCTAATAGCAAATTGACGATTTATCAACCCTGCGGACATCATTCCTAGCAAATATGCACTCTGCAATACTTCATTATCTTTTAGAAATTCGCTATTTTTCAAAATCGAGCTTATTAGCTCTTTTTTATCGCTTAAGCTTTGCAAATTAACCTCCCTTGCAAATGATATTTTTTCATTTAAAGCACCTATTTCATTAAAGAAATTTTGATATTTTTCGATACTTTCTATACTTCTATTTTGATATGTCTTAACGCAATTAAAATAAAATCCCCACTCTATTTTTGACGCATAACTAGAGTTAATATTGCCTTTATAAATCAAAGCAGCATATTTTTCCATCATATCATCTAAATTCATCCTATTTTGCGATAATAAAAAATCCATAATATCGATGTTTTTAAGAAATAAATTTTGCATGTAAATAGTATCGTCTTGTTGATCTTTACTATCTTTTCGCCTAATCGCCCTAATGTTATATCTACCCATTAAATCGGAAATTTTAGAAATATAAGACGGCAATACATCATCTATTTGCAATAATACATTAACCGCGGCATTGCTTTTTTTATAAAATAAAATTGTATTTAGTACGGGCATATTTGCTTGTGCTTTAGCTACGAATTCCAATTCGTAATTAATACTTTCTTCGATATTTTGTATGCCTTGCATATCTTTTTTCTTTTCGCTCGGATCTTTTAAAATTTCCACTATTTTTTCTAATAAATTTGCATCATTTACCATTAACGTCGGTAAGACCGCCATTTTATCCCCGTAAAAATTAAAAGATAATTCCTTATCAATTGCCATAAAACCATTTTTAACCAAATTTGCATTAGCGCCATTTAGAGGTAGTAATCTAGCTTTAATGTCTTGTAAAGCAGTCGGTAGCTCATTTACGGAACAAAACGCCAAATTCGCATCTCCGCCGATACCCATACTATTTGTAAGCATATCATAACCATAAATTTTGGCAGTTTTACCATTATCGCTATCGCCTAAATGACTCATAAAAATACTTTTAAAATACGCTGAAATCGGTATACTCTCCCAAGATAATGCAAAAAAAGTAGCTACTTTCATGCCCTTTTTCTTAGGCTCTTCTTGTAGAGTTGTAATTTCACTTAAAATATCATCAAAAAAGCTCTCGTTTAAGCTAGATAAATCCGTTAATATTTTATCATTTTTGATATCGTCAGGATTGAAGCAAGAGAGCATATTTTTTACGGCTTTTAAAATTCCTTTTATAAATTTAGGAGTATCGTCTTTTACGGCTTTGCTAATGAATTGGACATTGGGGAACAAATTGCCAGAATTCGCGCCTATGCCAAATCTACAAACTATTAAATCGTCTCTTGAAATATTATTATTTACCGATATTTCTTTACTTTTAATATCGCAAAGATAAATTTTAATAGCATCGTATTCATAGCTCTTGTTGTTGATTTTAGTTTTCTGTTTATCATAAATTTCGCCGATACTAGAAAAAATTTTAACTATATCGCCCAAAATTTATCCTTTCTAAAATATAGGTGAATTATAACTAAATTTTAATTATATTGTCAATAGTTATTGTATTTTAAAAAAATGATTTGCCTTTTTTAGATTTTTATTATACAATCGATTTCAAAGCAAGCAATTATCCTTTTTAGGATTTGAAATTTGTACTTTAATAAGGTCTTGCTTTACAACCTCCAAAACCCCTACTCCGTAGTTCATGCACCCACTTCCAGCGCCCGTACCAAGGATCAAATTTATTAGTTCTGCATTAGCTATAATTTTCCATCTTGCTTGCCACGCATATACCGGCTCGCGATTGTTGCCGTAATAGAATTTCACAGACTCACCCGGCTTTTGCCACAATAAATTTAACTCCATTTCACCATCATATTTTCGCCCCATAATCGTCTCAAATCGCTGTAAAATATTCGTCTTCATCATCTCTAAATGCCTGCTATCTTGCGGCTGCAAATAAACCTTATGTCCCAAAAGCCCGCTTACTGCGCACGCCACGTAGCCTTGCACAATAGCTTCGTTCTCGCAAATTTTATGATTTTTCGCTTCGACGGTAGTTTGCGTAAATAGAATTTCACCCAAGCTTAGCCCGTCTTTTAGCACTGCTAGCGCGATTTTACGTTCAAACTCCGGCTCGCATGAAGCAAATCGCACGCGCAAGTCCTCTCCTAGCAAGATAAAATCAAACACCGTGCGTTTAAAAATTTTACCGCTTGATTCGTGCCTGTATCCCACATGCTCCGAAGCCGGCAGATAGCGATAAAGAAAGCCCTGAATCAGCTGCGAGAGAGATTTTGAGATCTTTAGATTTTTAGTTGGTAATTTTGCGTTGATGATTAGCATTTGCGCTCCTTTGCACGGTAAAATTTTGCCCAAGGTTCGTGCAAACCTTGGGCAAATGAGCTCTAAGTGAAATTAAAATCCTATCTCTTTGATATCGGCAAGCTGCAAAAACGCGCGATAAATTTGCCCGATATTTGCGATACGATTTGCGCGTATCGCGGCATCCTGGACGTTTATCATTACGTTATCGAAAAAATCATCAATCACGCCTTTAAGCTCAAACAGTGAGCGCAGATACCCACTCACGTCGTTTTCGTTGAGCTTAATCGCCCTGAACGCCACATTTAGCGCACGCTCAGCGTCGTGTTCGAATAGGTTTTCGTCCACCGCGCCTATTTTTTCGTCCTTGATGATATTGGCTAGGCGCTTAAAAGTCGCGAAATTTTCCCCGAAATCCGCTGCTGCTGCGATCTCGCCCAAAGCTTTTATGGCCTTGCTTAGTCGTAATAGATCGTTTTCGCCGCTTGCGATGCACGCCTTGATCACGGACGGATTTATCTCGTCAAAAATTCCATATAACCTATCTTTTATAAAATCCAGCAGCTTAGAAATGTCAAATTTCTTATAATTTGGCGCTAGCTTCTGCGCCAGCGCATTCGCATCAAAGCTCAATCCTTGATTTAGTAAAATTTTAATTAGCCCAGTAGCTGCGCGGCGAAGCGCATACGGATCTTTATTGCCGCTTGGAACTTTATTGATACTAAAAAGCCCCAGGAGCGTTTCAAATTTCATCGCCACAGCGATTACGCTACTAAATACACCGCTTGGCAGCTCGCTATCCTCGCCGCTAGGCAGATATTGCTCGCGTATCGCGCGGCATACATGATCTGCCAGTCCAGCATGTGCGGCATAGTAACTACCCATAATGCCTTGAAGCTCGCTAAATTCGCCAACCATCGTGCTGCTAAGGTCTGCTTTACTAAACATTACGGCATTTTCCATGTCCTGCGCAAAATCCTTTTTGCCGATATCCGCCTCAATCTGCGTAGCATAATCTACGCTCAGTGCCCTTGCTACAGCTAGCTCGCGCACTTGCTTATCATAAACCGAGCCAAGAGCTTGCATATAGGAAATTTGCTTAAGTTTT
The DNA here is from genome assembly GCA_963530195.1 of uncultured Campylobacter sp. GTDB lineage: Bacteria > Campylobacterota > Campylobacteria > Campylobacterales > Campylobacteraceae > Campylobacter_B. The sequence continues at coordinate 12,225 of CAUSCW010000034.1, read as the reverse complement.
TCAGGGCCGAATTCCGCTTGCAAATCGCTTTTCCAAAAAAACATAGCATCGCTTAGGCGCGCGCGTAAAACTTTTTCATTACCGCGTATCACCAGCTCGTCATCATCGGTGATCGCATTACTAACGACAACGAAATGATTGCTTAGGCTTTTACTCTCGAAAACTGGAAAATAGCGCTGATTCTCCTTCATCGAAGTGATGATGACCTCTTTTGGCACGCTTAAAAAATCTCGCTCAAAGCTGCCTAGCAGCGCCGTCGGATACTCGGTGATCGCCGTTACTTCATCCAGCAATGCAGGATCGACCTCGATCTTAAAGCCATGATTTTTTTCGAGATTTGTAAACTCGCTTAGAATTTTATCTTTTCTTTTTTGCTCGCTTAAAATTACTCCGTTACGCTCCAGCAATGCGAAATAATCTGCAGCGTCTTTAAATTTAATCGCTTCGTAGCCAAATTTTCGGTGCGGAAAAAATGCAGCTGCGCTTCGCACGCCATAAATTTCAAAATCTACGTTTTCTCCGCCCAAAACGCAGGCTATACTTCTTATCGGACGAATAAACTCAAACTTACCGCTACCCCAGCGCATCGTGCGTCCAAAATTTAGTGATCGCAAAAACTCCTCTATCATTTCACCTAGAATTTCACGACTATCGCGCCCCTTTTGCACCGCAGCGTGATATAGCACCTCTTTGCCACCTATCTGCCGAAATTCCAGCTCGCTTTCGCTTATGCCGCATTTTTTAGCAAAACTTAGCGCCGCAGGGCTCCACGCGCCGTCTTTGAGCGCGACGGATTTTGGCGCGCCCGTGCTTACGATCTGCGCATCATCGCCGCGTTGCGGAAAATCCTCGTGAAATAGCACGAATCTACGCGGGCTAAATTCGAAGCGAAAGTCGCTATTTATGCGGTTAGCCTCAAGCACCGCGCGCCATTTTGGCGCGATATTCGCACGCTCTTTTAAAAACGGGATCGCAGGCAGCTCCTCGACCCCAATCTCAATGAGTAGTTCCATCTTTATCCTTTTTTCGTTGATTTCGTTTTTCGTTTTTCTCCATCATTTCGCGGTTAAACCCTACGATCATAAATATCATAAAAAGCACGAAAAGTGCGGTTATAACGGCGTGTATCATTCTACTATAAATTCCTTTTGCCCTTTATAAATCGTAAAATAGGCATTTTTAAATTCTAAATTTTTGCCGTTTTGCACAGGAGCGCTTTTGCGAAAAATTCTAAACTCGCCCGCGCTTTTTAGATCAATTATGCCGTCTTTAACGTCACCTTTAATCGTGCTTATCACATCTCCTGCGCGCAGCTGTCGCACCGATGCGCTAGGCAAAACGTATGGTGCGATAGAGCCTACGTTGCCGCTTCTATATACGATCTCAAAATCGTCGATCTCAAAGCTTTGCTTATAAAATTTCGTCTTTTTTACTAACAGATCGAGTTTATCGCCTAACTGTAGCCCGCTGCCGCCATAGACAAAAACTCCGCTTCCATCTTGAGAAATCGCAAAGCCGTGGCGGTTTGTAAAGCTCACGACTACGCCTTTTATCAGCATAGGCTCGCTTATAATGCGCCCGTAAAGCTCCTCTATCGTGACGGTCTTTGCGGCACTAGCAGTATTTTTAGCTAAAAATTCTTGCTTTTTCGGCGTAGATTTTAAAGCGCCTTCGTCGGTCAGAATGAAGCTAATCGGGAAATGATCGGAAGCGGTAGAGAATTTAGCAACCGCGAAGCTGTCCTTTTTATATCCCGGCTCGCTACTAAAAAAATCGTCGCTAAGCAAGATATGATCGAGCACCGCGCCACTTTCATGAGATTCACAAGAGCCAAAATGCTTTAGCTGCGAGCAGGGATGTAGCGCCCATAAATCGCTAAATCCATCGCGCTCGATAAGCTCGTTTAGCAAAGAATTTCGCCCAAAATTCGTATTAAAATCTCCCGCTATGATAGCGCGTTGGTGCCCTTGCAAAACCTCGCGTAAAAAGGCGAAATTGCGCTTGCGCTCGCTTAGCGGATTGCGCGCGGAGAGCATGTGCACGACATAAAAGCTAAAATCAGCGCCGCTAAGCGTAAAATCAGCGCGCAAAATATCTCTAGTTTTAAGCTCTGTCGGGCGGTAAGTTTTTTGAAATTTTATCGGTATGCGCGACATCACCGCCACACCCGCAGGTGCAGTCTGTGCGCGGGAAAAAGCGTAGAATTTATAGCCTGCCTTCTGCGCAAGTGCTTTTAGCACGGCTTCGTTTTCGATCTCTTGCAGCCCCAAAATATCGGCATTAAGCGCGCTTATCTCATCCGCTACCTTTTGCAGCTTGCGCTCGTATTTTTGCTCGCTCCAACCACCACGCCCGATCTCAAAGTCCGCGTACTCCGTGCCGTCGTTTACGCCATCGAATAAATTTTGCACGTTAAACGATGCGATCTTCAGCTCCGCCGCACTCGCGCCATAGAAAAACATCGTAAAAAGTAGCGCTAAAACTCGCAAACCGCGCTCCTAAAATCGAATTTATCGATATTTTGGCGGATCGCTTCGTAGGTTACGATACCCACGCTGGTGGCTAAATTTAAACTGCGCCCCGCCCCGCTCATCGGGATCGTGATACAGTTTTCGCGCTTTGTGCGCATGATCTCAAGCGGCAGTCCGTGCCCCTCCGAGCCGAAAATCAAAAAATCGCCCGGCTTGAATTTCGCCTCGCAGTAGAGCTTGTTCGTCTTCGTCGTCGCAAAAAAGAAGCGCTGCTTAAATTTCTCGTTCGCCGCCATAAACTCGTCCCAATTTTCCCAAATTTTAAGATCCAAGTTCGCCCAATAATCAAGCCCCGCGCGGCGCAGATGCTTATCGTCGATGAGGAATCCTAGCGGCTTGATCAGATGCAAGCGGCACCCCGCATTGACGCACATGCGCCCGATGGAGCCGGTGTTTGTGTGGATCTGCGGATATACTAACACGATATTAAACATCAAAAATCACCGATTTTGAATGAGCACAATTTTGCGATTTAAAATTCCATGAGACAAGGTTTTGAGATTTAGAATTTCGAAAAGCTAAATTACTCGGCTTGGGATTTCGCGCAGTAAAGCCTTGCAAATTTGAATGGGCAAAATTCCACAATTTGAAATTCTGCGAAATAAAATTTAGGTTCATGATTTTGCGACGCTGCAGGACGTCAGATATCTCCTTGCAACGATACGGCTCTTGCATTTTTTTGTGGTGCGGCGAGGCAACTACTTCCATAGAACAGGACGCGCGATACGGCTCGCTAAATTTTGCTTTAATGCATTTAATATGACGCAGGCTGTGAGATTTTGTGCCAAGATGTCCTAATCCGCAAAATTTCATCTCGCTGTAATGCAAGCCGTGAAATTCCGCATCGTTGCTGCACGGCTCGTATAATTTCTCGCCGCAGCGATGTAATCTGCGAAATTCGCGCGATCCATAAAACTTCGCCTCGTGGGCTTTTTCGGTATGGCGGCACGACGGATGAAATTTTAATAGGTCAAATTCCGCGTCGTGAAATCCTACCGAGTTAAGCTTTGCGCTATGAAATATTACGCGGCAAAAATTTAAATTTCGCTCGCCAAAAAAGATAAAATTTCGTGCAGCAAAAATCACGGGATTTTGCCTACGATCAAAGCAAAAAGCGCATTTTTGCAAAGACGCAGCATTCTTGCAAAACGCGTAAATTTCGTCGCGACGATAGAATTTTTTCATAAAACTAGCTCCTAAATAAAACGGCGATTTTACAGAAATCTCTCTAAATTTACGCTTTTAAAGCCGCTACGAACGCCCTAATCTCCGCTTCTTGCAGCCTCTTGATCTCCTTGCCGATCGCAGCGCCGCGCAGGTTGCGAGCGACATCCGCGGCGCAAACCAAGCTTTTAAATTTCTTATCCCAAATCCCAAGCCGCTTTGATGCTTGCACCCTACCTTTACAATATAGCCCGAGCCACTGCTTAAGCGGCATTTTTAGAGCGATTTTACATAGTCGCTCGTCGCTTACCCGCTTAAAAAACGGCTCGCTAAGTAGCCTTTTATAAAGAGAATTTAGCCCTAAATTCTTTAAAATTTTATCTTTATCTAATCCTAAAAAATTCAAAAACGCATATAAAAAAAACATTTCATTTCTCACGAAAGATTCGCCGTGCTCTATGAATTTTATCAGCCGCTCGTGCGCGCGCGGATCAATCCGCAATCCAAAAACCCGCTCATAAAGCCCTAGCTCTTGCATTAGCATCATCCCATATCGGTGCGCAGGTGCACGGAAAAATTTAATCAGCTCTGCTTTAATGCGCTCGCAACTAAGATCGCTAACGTCGATACTACGCATGAGCTCTAAGGTGCGATGCTCGGCGCGAAGCTCAAATCTCGCAGCAAACTGCACTGCGCGATACACGCGCAAGCTATCCTCCACGAAAGTGTGCGGATCAACCACTCGCAAAATCCTCGCATGCAAATCCGCAAGCCCGCCGTAAAAATCGAGCACTTTGCCGCTTATAGCGTCTATCATCATCGCATTGATCGTAAAATCGCGCCGCCTACTAGCCTCACGTTCGTCCGTAGCCAAAGCGACACTGAAGCCCTTGTGCCCTATGCCAGTCTTACTCTCGGTGCGCGGAAGCGAGATATCAAAGCTTTTGTATTTATAAACGAAGTAGCTTTTGCCGACGCCCTGTGCGCCGAAGTCCTGCATAATTTGCTCGAAGCGACGCGGACCCACATCGTAAAGCTCCACATCCACATCAGCGCTCGCCCGCCCCAAAAAATGATCGCGCACGCAGCCGCCCACCAGATATATGCGTGAGCTAAATTTTTTAAGATAATCTAAAAGCGCGATGAAATCGTCATTTTGATAGATTTTCAAGTCGGTTTTCGATACTTGCAAGCAAGAATTCCATAAATTTTAAATTTAGCTCCACACGCGCGTTCAAATCGCCCTTCTCAAAAGCGTTTAGCCCCTCAAAAAGCACTAAAATTCTCTCTTTTATCGCGCTCAAAAACTCCGCTTCGCTTGAAATTTTAAAATCTGCATTTGCGAGATATTTTGATTTATCACCCGCTTGTCTCGCAGCCCCAAGATGTCGTGCTTCCTCGAGCTGGCGCACGGCGGAATTTTGAGCACCAGAAGAGGCAAGGCTTCCCGCTTGCATATCCTGCTTGGCGGAATTGCGAAGCTGCGGCGTGGCGAGCTCATCGTCTCGCGCCTCAGGCATAGTAAAATTCTGTGGCTGTGAAACGAAATTTTGCTGCTGCGCGGCAGCATTGCGGATATTTAGTGCGGCGGAATTTTGAGCTTGAAGCGACGCAAAATCCTGCTTTTTAGAATACGCTGCGCTGAAATAATCGTCAACTTCGTTTTCTTTGAAATCAGAGCCAGGCCCAAAATCGTCATTGCTTAGCTCCTTAAAATGCGCGCCTAAAATACGAGGCATCAAATCTTGCTTACTTTTGGAGTCGTCATCCGTAGAATTTAGTAGCGCTAATTCAAAATCTTTACTTTTGGCAGAGCTTTGCGCTATGTTTGCGTCCCTGCTTTGCGGCGAAACAAACCCATTCATATCGCTGCCTAGACTATCGTAAATTTCACCTGCGATGCCCGATAAATCACGAAAGCTTTCGTCAAATTTCGCGGCGGAGCTTTTAAAAATTCCATCGTTTGCAAAGGTTGAATTTGCGGAATCTTTGCTACTTGCAGAAGCGGAATTTATAAAATTTTCTCCATTTAAAGAGACGGAAACTACGGAATTTTCACTGCTTGTAAGATCAGAGTTTTTAAAATTCTCCTCGCTGGAAAAAGTAAAATTTTCATCTTTTGCGGCAGATTTTTTTAAAGTAGCGTCCGCTGCAAATTCCACGCTGCTAGGCGCAGAGTTCTTGCGTGCAAGGGCATTTGAACGATCTAGGGCAGAATTTAAATCGTCCGATGGAACAAAGCGCGAAGTGGAATTTTTGGTATCCAAGGAAGTGAAATTTTGCGCGTTTGATGAAGCGATATCCGGTGCAGATGTAGAATTTAAGGCGCCAGATGCAATGGGATCTGGCGCAAAAGAAGCGGGGCTTAAAGCATCCTGCGAAGCCTGCGATCCTGCTTCAGCACTGTTTGCATTCACAGCCCCCTCTTGCTGTGCCGCCAAATCTTGCGCGCGCTTTTGCGCTTTCATCTCATTTACTGCTTCGATGATATCTTCTAGTTCATTTTCATACATCAATTAGCCACCTCTTAAATTCCGCTTGTTTGCGCGCATCGACGCTTAAAAAGCGCTCCAGCATCGCCATATTGACGCCCGAGCTTACCCGGTGATTTAAATTTAGCCGCGCAAAAAGCACCGCCGCATCGCCATCTTGCGGATTATCGCGTAAAATACCGCGGCAAATCCGCATCGCGCCGTAGATATCGCCTTTTTTCTCAAGCTCCATAGCGTATGCTAGCGCACCATTCAAGGCTAGCTCCTAAGCCTTAGCCGCGTAATCTGCGATGATCGAACCAATCTCTGCGGTCGAGCAGATCTCTTTGGCATCGTACTGCGCGATGTCCTTGGTTCGGTAACCGTCGCGAAGCACGGCGCGCACGGCAAGCTCGATCGCAGCTGCGGCTTCATTTTCGCCGAATGCGTATTTTAGCATCATCGCAGCGCTTAAAATCGTAGCGATCGGGTTTGCGATACCCTGCCCCGCGATATCGGGCGCGCTGCCGTGGATCGGCTCGTAAATTCCTACCTTACCGCCGATACTTGCACTCGGAAGCAGCCCGATCGAGCCGCAGATCATGCTCGCCTCATCGCTTAAAATATCGCCGAATAAATTCTCCGTCAAAATCACGTCGAACTGCGCAGGTGCCCGCACGAGCTGCATCGCGGCGTTATCGACGTACATAAACTCCAAATTTATCCCCGCATAATTTTTCGCTAGCTCGCTTACGACCTCGCGCCACAGCTGGCTTGTTTCAAGCACGTTGGCTTTATCCACGAGCGTTATCTTTTTATTTCGCAAAAGTGCGGCCTCAAACGCGACCTTAGCCACGCGCTCGATCTCAGAGATGTTGTAACACATCGTATTTAGCGCGTCCTTTTCGTTTTTAACGCGCGGCTGCCCAAAATAAATCCCGCCCGTAAGCTCGCGCACCACCATTATATCGACGCCTTTGATGATCTCTGGCTTTAGCGTCGAAGCGTTTATCAGCTCATCAAAAATCATTGCAGGACGCAAATTTGCAAACACTCCAAGCTCTTTGCGAATTTTTAGCAGCCCGCTTTCGGGGCGCAGTTCGCGCGGCAGGCCGTCCCATTTAACGCCGCCGATCGCACCGAAAAGCACCGCATCGCTTGATTTAGCGGCATTTAGCGTTTCATCCGGAAGCGGAACGCCCATAATGTCGATTGCCGCGCCGCCCATCAAGCGGTAGTCAAAATTTAGCTCAAAATTAAATTTATGGCTTACGGCATCGAGCACCTTGATCGCTTCTTCGATGATCTCAGGGCCGATTCCGTCGCCTTTTATCACGCATACGTCGTATTTTTTCATCCAAATTCCTTACAAGTTTATCTTTGTTTTTGCGTAATTTATCGCGCCGCCGGCGTCGAGGAGCTTTTGCATAAACTCGGGTATCGCGCCGAATTTATACTGAGTTTTTTGAGTTAAATTTTTAATTACGCCGCCCTTCAGATCGATGCTAAGCTCGTCGCCCTGCGCGATTTTATCCGTCTCGTCGCATTCGAGGATCAAAAAGCCGGTGTTGAAGCTGTTTCGATAAAAAATCCTAGCGAAGTTTTTTGCGATCACGCATGAAATTCCGGCGGCCTTAAGTGCCATCGGTGCGTGCTCGCGCGAGCTGCCGCAGCCGAAATTTTTCCCCGCTACGATGATGTCGCCGCGAGCGATTTTGGACGAAAAATCCTTGTCCGCATCCTCCATGATATGCGTCGCAAGCACCGCCGCATCGGAAGTGTTTAAGTAGCGCGCCGCGATAATAATGTCAGTGTCGATATCATCGCCGAATTTCCATACTTTTGCCATATTTCCGCCTTAAATTTTAAAATAGATGCGCGATTTTACCGACAAATTTATTAAAATCCGCTCAATCGCTCCGATATGAGGGCGAAATTCCTCGCTTAAAATTTAGGGCTAAATTTAAACGCAAGAGCGCAGAGATAGGAAGTTTGGAGGCGTTAAATTTTAAATCGGCAGCGTAAAGGATGCGGAATTTCGGCGCGCTAATTTTCGTCTTGCAAGCACGAAATTTTAGCGAGCAATCTTAAATTTAGCTAAAAATATAACCTAAATTTTAAAATTTAGCCTAATTTTTAGGATTTGAAAAATTATTAAATTTAGATGGTTCGCGCCGTATATAAGCAAAAATAAAGAGCGTTTCGGTATAATCCGATTTTCCAAAACAAATACACAACGACACAAGGAGATTTTATGGCGAGCCCAAAAGACGCCTTAACGCCCATCGAGCAGTTCTTCGACGACAATCAAAAAAGCTACATCACCTACGAAAGACTGATAAAATTTTTCGACAAGGCTCCCACCGCGACGGCCGTTAAGAAGGTCGAAGCGCTTACGAAAAAATTCGACGTCGAGCTGATCTCCGCCGCAGAAATCTCTAAAATCAAAAATTTAGAGGACGCGAAACTCAAAGAAGCCACGCAAAAAAAGCTACTGGACGAGGGCTGGGACGAGGAGTTTGACCTATCTAGCGACGTCGAGCTTTTGGAGTGGAGCCGTTCGGACAGCCCGGTGCGGATGTATCTACGCGAAATGGGACAGATCCCGCTGCTGACCAAAGAAGAGGAGATCGAGATCAGCAAAAAAATCGAGCTCGGCGAGGATATCATCATCGACGCGTTTTGCTCGGTGCCGTACTTAATAGACTTTATTTTAGACTATAAAGAGCCGCTCATCAACCGCGAGCGCCGCGTAAAAGAGCTTTTCAAGAGCTTTGACGACAGCGACGAAGAGGGTGAAGAGGAGGACGAAGAGGAACTATCGGAGGAGGATTACGACGACGATGAGGAGGAGAGCACGGATGAGGACGAGGCGAAGCAAAGGCGATCCAAAAAGAACGATAAGCGCGCTCTAAAGGTCATCGAAAGCTTCAAGGCTCTTGAAAAAGCCAAAAAGGATTGGATGAAATTTGCCGAGAAAAACGCCGAGGCGATTAAGCAGAGCAAGGGAATTTTATCGAAGCTAAACTTGGCGTTTAAAAAGAAAATTTTAAAAGAAAAGCTCATGGATCTGGGGCCAACTAGCAAGCTCATCACCGAGATCGTAAAATCGATGGAGACCGCGCTAAAAAGCGACGAAGGCTTCGAAAAAGAGCTCAAGCGCCTGGAATACAAGCTGCCGATGTTTAGCGCCGAACTGCGCGAAAACCACAAAAAAATTCTAAAAGAGATCACGAGACTTAGCAAAGACGACATCATCGCGCGCGTGCCGGAAGCTACGATGGTCTCGACCTACGTCGATATAAAAAAGCTCTTTTTGACAAAAGAAGCGAGCAAAAAAAGCTTCAACCTCGAGCCTGAGCGGCTGAAAGAAATTTTAGAGCAGATCAAGCGCGGCAAGCGCATCAGCGACAATGCAAAGGCGCGCATGGCGAAGTCCAACCTGCGCCTGGTCGTCTCCATCGCCAAGCGCTACACCAACCGCGGGCTGCCGTTTTTAGACCTCATCCAGGAGGGCAACATCGGGCTCATGAAGGCGGTGGATAAATTTGAATACAAGCGCGGCTATAAATTTTCGACCTACGCGACGTGGTGGATCCGCCAGGCGATCAGCCGCGCCATCGCCGATCAAGCTCGCACGATCCGAATCCCAATCCATATGATCGAGACTATAAATCGAATTAATAAAATCACGCGCAAATATATGCAAGAAGGCGGCAAGGAGCCCGATATCAACGTCATCGCGCAAGAGGTAGGCCTTAGCGTCGATAAAGTAAAGCAGGTCATCAAAATCACAAAGGAGCCGATCAGTCTAGAAGCGCCGATCGGAAACGAGGACGACGGCAAATTCGGCGATTTCGTCGAGGACAAAAGCTCGGTTTCGCCGATCGAGCAAATTTTAAAATCCGATCTCAAAGAGCAGATCGACGATATCTTAGAACAGCTCAACGACCGCGAGCGCACGGTGATCCGCATGCGATTCGGGCTACTTGACGACGAGAGCGACCGCACGCTTGAAGAGATAGGCAAGGAGCTCAACATCACTCGCGAGCGTGTCCGCCAGATCGAAAGCTCGGCGATCAAAAAGCTAAAACACCCAAAAATCGGCCGCAAACTCAAAACCTATATCGAGAGCTAGAGCAAAACGCAGATATAATTTACTCTTTGAACGCCCGGCAAATTTAAAATTCATTAGATAGCCGGGCTTTGGCTTCGATGGATCAATCTTGAGCGCACGACGAACTAAAAACCACATAAAGTGTTAATCCAGAGCTGTCAATAATGTATTTTTCAGTCTAAATTTTATCAGACAGGGCGCAAATTAAGGCACAGTAAAATGCGGTAGTGCTTAAAACGCCGATTTTTATGGGCTTAAGATTTAAAATCCGTAGGTTTCAAACTCCAACAGAGTAAATTTACACATTGCCGAATGGACGCACTCCATGGGTGATAGCCAGTTTCAAACCCCATCGGAAATAATTTACACATTGCTTGGCAGATAAGCTCAAGCAATTTTTCATCTGAGTTTCAAACTCCAGTGGAGGGAATTTACACGTTATTTCGATTTTGCTGATGCTTTTATTTACGATGGTTTCAACCTCCAGTGGAGAGAATTTACTCGCTCCTCAAGGAGTACGTAGATGTGGGGGATCGAGTTTCAAACTCCAGCGGAGGAAATTTACACCCAAGCTTTCATTAAAGCTAGAGCAACTTTACGAGTGTTTCAAACTCCAACGGAGAAATTTACACCGGAGATTTACGAGGTCGCTACGGGCAAAGATTTAAGTTTCAAACTCCAACGGAGAAATTTACACCAGGATTTTTTTAACGAAAATCAAGGGCAGAAGTTGTTTCAAACTCCAACGGAGAAATTTATACTTATGGTAGAGGGAATTATTGCAAAATTTTTGTAAGTTTCAAACTCCAACGGAGAGAATTTACACGGCGAATATTTTGACTCCACTACTGGTTTGTGCGGTTTCAAACTCCAACGGACAAAATTTACACGCACGGTGCGGCTCGCGCGCGGATTTACCTCGATGATGGTTTCAAACTCCAACGGACAAAATTTACACCCTGCAGGTAAAATTTATGATCCTGATCGCAAAGTTTCAAACTCCAACGGACAGAATTTACACGCGAGGTGGATTGCTTCGTCGAGTTCGGCGCGGCGGTTTCAAACTCCAACGGACAGAATTTACACAAAGACGAGTTCGAAAAGCCAGATAGCAAGGCTCGTTTCAAACTCCAGCGGAGAGAATTTACACAGCGCTAGAAATTCTATTTTTTCAGGCTATGAATATTGAAGTTTATATTCTTACCCCTTAAATTTAGATAAGCGGCAAAGGCAGTTTAGAATAAAAACACCGCATTTGCGGTGTTTTGCAAATCTCAGCCAAAGCTTTATCGGTATATTTGCAAAATTTAAACCAAAATTGATAGCGTGATTTAACAGCATAAAAGCTGCCGCCGTTTCGGCGTGTTATCATTTCGTCTCGCACTATCTAGCTAGCTTACTGCGCGCTGACAAACCGACAACTCGGCGCCGGCAAGCTTTAGCACACGTTCAATCGCATCCCGCCGCCGCACTGCCTACTCTCAATCGCAGCACCCATAAATTTGCCGCATTGCCGTGCCGTCTCGCTTTAAATTTACCTTCCGTCGCGCCGCTAAATTTAGCCGCGTCGCAAGCTGCGTTTTCTAAAGTAACTATAAACCCAAGCCCCAAGCAATAAAACCGCCGCGAGGCAATACATATAAAAGGCCGCGCCGTTTTCATACTCCACGTCCTGCGCGCTAAAGATCAGCTGCGACATTTCTGGGTTTCGCGCCGCCTCGTCCGCGACCTGCGCCATCACCTCATCGTCGTGCACCTCAAGCGTGATCTTTCGCAGCTCGATGAAATTTGTCCGCTTCTCTAGATGCCTGCCGCTGCGGCCCGTGACGTAAACGCTATGCGAGTAGAAATTTAGATAGTAAAATCCAGCGTCGTCCTTAAAAAGCTTTTCCGAGATCTGCCGCACGGCGCCTTTAAACGGATTGTCGCCCGCCCTTTTTAG
>CAUSCW010000033.1:0-20832 GCA_963530195.1 uncultured Campylobacter sp. | reverse complement strand
AAAATTTTAACTAGGCCGCGTTAGTTTTTACGCGAAATTCTACGCGATGCTTAGGACTTCGACTTTACCATCGAAAACCGCCATGCAGTGCTCATAGTGGCTAGTGCGGAGCCCATCCTTGCTTCTCGTGCTCCATTTATCCTCGGCGATGACTGGCGTACCGTCCTTTTGGCAGATCATCGGCTCAATGCAAAAAACCATGCCGTTTTTGATTTTGGGGCCCGATTTTGGATTGTTACCTTCTAGATAGTTTGGGATCTCAGGCTCTTCGTGCGGGTGCTTGCCGATGCCGTGACCGCAGAAGCCGTATAGCGGCACAAAACCGCGCGCGCGGATAAATTTCTCGATCTCGAAGCTTAGCTCTTTGAAGTGCATCCCTACCCTGATCGTTTTGATGGCAAACTCCAGCGTGTCCTTACTGCATGCGATGAGATCTTCGTCGGCTTTTGAAATTTTACCGACGGGCAGAGTGCGTGCGCTGTCGCCGAAATATCCGTTTAGTTTCGAGCCCAGATCGACGCCTAAGATATCGCCCTCCTGTAAGATCGTTTCGTCGGGGATGCCGTGGATGATGACTTCGTTTAGAGAGAGGCAGGCAGCGTTTGGAAAGCCGTATAGCCCCTTAAAAGCAGGATATGCGCCCTTGGAAGTGATGAAGTCGTCGATCTTCTTATCGACTTCGAGCAGGCTAAGACCCGGCTTTATGAATGAAGCTGCATAATCAAGGGCCTGCGCGACGATCCTATTCGCTGCACGCAGCCCCTCTAAATCTTTTTTTGTTTTAAGTAAAATCGCCATTTATAGCCCGACCGCGCTTAGGGTCTGATATTTGTTCATATAGATCTGCGCTTCGATGCGTCTCATCGTATCAAGAGCGACGGAGACGACGATCAGCACGCTGGTACCGCCGAAATAAAACGGCACGCCCATAAATTTAACGAGCAGCCACGGGATGACGGTTACTAGCCCGAGATAGATCGAGCCCCAAAACGTAAGACGACTAGCAACTTCGTTTAAAAAGCTCGCCGTTCCCTCGCCCGGACGAATACCCGGGATAAATCCGCCCTGCTTCTTTAAATTTTCACTAATGTCCTTGGAATTAAAAGCGATTGACGCATAAAAATACGCAAAAAATATAACCAACACAAAGGTCAAAAAGTTAAAGAAGTAATTGCTAGGGCTTAGGAAATCGTGGATCTTTTGGATGATTGGATTGGTGCTTGCCTGTAAAATTGTAGTCGGAAACATCAAAATCGCGCTTGCAAAAATAGGCGGAATGACGCCGCTTAAATTTAGCTTGATCGGCACGTAATTCATAATGCGCTTGTTTTGATTCGCCATCAATACCTTGCGCGAAAACGATACCGGAATTCTGCGTTCGCCTAGCTCCACATATAAAATTGCACCGATAGTAGCCAGGATAATTAGCACGATCGCGATTAGCTTTAAAACGTTCATCTCGCCGGTATTTACTAAATTTACGGTACTTCCGATCGCTCTAGGGATGGCGCTAACGATACCCGCAAAGATGATAAGGCTGGTGCCGTTACCGACACCGCGCTGCGTAATCTGCTCGCCGATCCACATCAAAAGCATGGTGCCTGCAAGCATCGAAATGCACGAGATGAAAACAAACTCGTTGGTATTCTCCGCCATTATCGCAGGCGCTCCGGTTTGTCCGTGGATGCCCTGTAAACCGATGCTAACGCCGATGGATTGAACCATAGCGATTGCGATGGTGGCGTATCGGATGATCTGCATATATTTCTGCATACCGTCGCGCTCTTTTTTGAGCTTGCCTAAATTTGGGAAGGTCGCGGCGAGCAGCTCCATAATGATCGAAGCGGTAATATAAGGCATAATGCCTAGCGAGATAACGCTGAATCGCTCCGCCGCGTTACCGCTAAACATATTAAACATTCCAAAAGCGTTGTTGCTATTGTTTTGAAAAAATTGCTTTATAACCTCAACGTCCACTCCCGGAACCGGCACGTAAGCTAGCAACCTATAGGCAAAAAGAAAGCCCAAAGTAATGAGAATTTTGTTGCGTAGCGATTTATTCATTATTTTTGTCCGCTAAATTTTACGTTCTCGTCTTTAATCTTGCTAGCGAGTGCTTTTGCGTCTACGCCGATCAGCTTGATCTTTTTAACGGAATTTGAAATTTTATGAACCGACTTGATGCTTTCGACCGTGATCTCGCTAAGATCTTTTATGGCTTCGATTTTATCGACATTAATCACGTAAGGTTTTTCAAATTTAGAAGTAAAACCTACCTTTGGAAGCCTTCGCTGAATCGGCTGCTGACCGCCCTCGAAGCCTCTTTTTTCATGAGAGCCGGTGCGTGCGGTCTGACCTTTGCCACCGCGACCAGCAGTTTTACCCAGGCCGCTTCCTTGACCACGACCCAAGCGCTTAGTAGCGTGAGTCGAGCCTGGGGCTTTTTTAAGATTTTCTAATCCCATCTTTTATCCTTGTTAGTGTTTTAACATACTAAGAGCTTTCATCGTAGCTCTTACGACATTTGAGGAGTTATTCGAACCTAGCGATTTAGTGAGGATATCTTTAACACCCGCAAGCTCTAAAACCGGGCGGACTGAACCGCCTGCGATAACGCCGGTACCTTCGCTCGCCGGCTTAAGTAAAATTTTGCTCGCATTGTATTTAACTTCGATATCGTGAGTGATAGTAGAGCCATTTAAATTTACCTTGATGATATTTTTAAACGCATCGTCTACCGCTTTTTTAATCGCGTCGGGAACCTCTTTGGACTTACCAAAACCGAAGCCTACCAAGCCGTTTCTATTGCCTACTACGATAAGAGCCGTAAACCTAAACCTTCTACCGCCTTTAACGACCTTCGTAACCCTACCGATATTGACGATTACCTCTTCAAATTCTTCTCTATTATACTTTTCCACAATCATTCCTTTGGGTTATAGTTTGATGCCGTTTTGGCGTAGCGACTCGGCAAAGCTTGCGATTACGCCATGATACAAATAGCCGTTGCGATCGAAAAGCGCCTCGGAGATACCTTTATCCTTTAGCTTGGAAGCCAAATCTTTAGCTAGGCTAGCCGCGCCCTCTTTGTTCGCCTTTAAATTTAAAACCTTACCGCTGCTGGCGCACAAAGTCACGCTCGCTACATCGTCGATAGCCTGGGCGTAGACGGTTCTATTGGATTTGAAAATAGAAATTCTAGGGCAAGATGCGACGCCTGAAATTTTAGCGCGAATTCTTCTTTTTCTCTTGATTCGTAAAGAGATCTTTCTTTTTAATACGTTCTGTGTCATTTCTCAACCCTTATTTCTTAGCTGTTTTTCCGGCTTTGCGGATAATGCGCTCTTCAAGATACTTAATACCCTTGCCTTTATATGGCTCAGGCGGTCTGAATCCTCTGATCTCGGCTGCCACTTGGCCTACTTGCTGCTTGTCGTCGCCTTTGATGGTTACGACGTTTTTATCTACGGAAATTTCAATCCCCTTTGGAGATTCAAAATTTATAGGATGCGAAAAGCCTAAATTTAGCTCAAGCACCTTGCCCTTCATCGCGGCTCTGTAGCCGACACCGTTGATTTCAAGCTGCTTTGAAAAGCCCTCGGTAAGACCAAGGACGATATTGTTAGCTAAAGCGCGGTATGTTCCCCAATACGCTCTACTCTGTCTATCCTCGCCCTTAGGTGAGAATTCTATCTTTCCGTCTTCGATTTTTACATCGACATGACCTTTTAAATCAAGCTCTTTTTCGTTATTTGATTTTTTAAATTTTAACGACGAGCCGTCGATTTTGACCTCTAAGCCGTTTGGAATAGAGATCGGTTTTTTACCAATTCTTGACATAATTTTCCTTTTTATTTGTCTAGGGTATGTCTACTTTTACGAATGGATACCACAATGCCATAAAAAGTAGAAACTTCTTACCAGATCGTGCAAAGCACTTCGCCGCCGACGCCAGCTTTGTGTGCGTCGATACCGCTCATAACGCCTTTGCTTGTGCTAACGACGACGGTTCCGTAGCCGTTTTTGAAGCGCTTGATCTCGTCTTTGCCTTGATATACGCGGCGACCCGGAGTCGAAATTCTTTTAACTTCGTTTATCACGCTCCTGCCCTTTTCGTCGTATTTAAGCACTACGTTGATGATCTTTTTATTGTTTTCCTCTACTACGTTGTAGCTCTCGATATAGCCCTTCTCGGCTAAAATTTTAAGCATAGCCTCGACTACGTTTGAGTGAAAAAGCTTAGTCGTATCTAGTCTTCGCATCGCAGCATTTCTGATGCGAGTTAATCCATCTGAAATAAGATCGTTAATCATCTCTTCTCCTTACCAGCTTGCTTTTTTAAGACCCGGGATCAAGCCCTCGTTTGCCATCTTGCGAAGGCAAACGCGACAAATTCCAAAATCTTTATAAACGGAGTGCGGACGACCGCAAATTTGACATCTGGTATATGCGCGAGTGCTAAATTTAGCGGGGCGTTTCGCCTTGGCTACCATTGATTTTTTTGCCATATCATTTTCCTTTTGCAAAAGGCATGCCGAATAACTCTAGCAATTTAAATGCCTCTTTATCGTTATTTGTAGTCGTTACGACGGTTATATTCATACCGTGAGTTCTTAAAATTTGATCGTATTCGACCTCAGGGAACATCAGCTGCTCTTGCAAACCGAAGTTATAATTGCCGCGTCCGTCAAAGCCCGTTCTAGGTAGTCCTCGGAAATCCTTAACTCTAGGAAGCGCGATAGAGATCAGTTTGTCTAGGAAGGCAAACATCTGCTCTTTTCGTAACGTAACCATTATGCCTACCGGGAAACCTTCGCGCACTTTAAAGCCGGCAACCGATTTTTTTGCATTGACGATAAGCGCTTTTTGGCCTGCGATCAGCGAGATAGTATCGGCCATATTTTGAAGCACTTTTTGATCTTTGCTCGATTCGCCCGTTCCTACGCTGATAACTATCTTTTCAAGCGCCGGGATAAGCATAGGATTTTTTATATCAAATTCTTTCTGCAAAGCAGCTCTGATGGAATTAGCGTATTTATCTTTTAGTCTGCTCATAATCAACCCTCTACCAACGCAACGTTTGAAATATCCATAGGCATCTCTTTGCTTGTAAAGCCGCCTTGCGGATTTTGCTCGGTTGGTTTGATAGCCTTTTTAGCCATTTTACAACCCTCAACGATAACTTGAGCTTTTTTAGGGAACACTGCCTTAACGGTGCCTGTTTTGCCCTTATCGTCACCTGCGATGATCTTTACTTGATCGCCCTTTTTAATCTTAAATTTTACTGCCATTATAAAACCTCCGGAGCCAGCGAAACGATCTTCATAAAACCGCCGTATCTGACCTCTCTACCGATAGGACCGAAAATACGAGTACCGATCGGCTCTTTTTTTGAATCCAAAATAACGGCTGCGTTCTCATCGAATCTAATTAGCGAGCCGTTACCTCTATGCAACTCTTTAGTCGTACGAACGACTACGGCTTTTACTACTTGACCGCGCTTAATCTTGCCGTTAGGGAGCGCTTTTTTTACAGAGCAAACGATAATATCGCCGATTGTAGCGTATCTTCTTTTGCTGCCGCCCAAAACTTTAATACACATAAGTTCTTTTGCGCCGCTATTATCAGCCACCGCAAGTCTGGTAAAACTCTGTATCATTATTCAACTCCTGTTTTCAAAACCGCTTTTAAGCGAAACGATTTTCTAGCGCTTAGCGGTCTGCACTCGATCGCAGATATGGTGTCGCCGATCTTTACAATATTGTTCTCATCGTGGATCAGATATTTTTTAAATCTTTTTACGATCTTTCTATATCTAGGGTGCATAACCCTTCTTTCTACCAAAACGGTAGCTGTTTTATCGCCCGCCTTCTTTACGACTACGCCTTGAATTTCTCTTTTAAATGCCATAACCTATCCTTATTTCGCTTTAATAGCGGTGTTGATTCTAGCGATATCTTTTTTGATAGCGCGAATCTCGTTAGGATTGCTTAGCTGCATAGTTTTTAGCTTTTGTCTAGCCGTAAATAAAAGCAACTTACTTTGTTTCAACATAGAATTTAGCTCAGCCAAATCTTTATCTTTCAAATCAGTATATTTCATTTTCGCTTTCCCTACTTACGATTTTCGTTTTAAAAGGTAGTTTATGAATCGAAAGCATAAGCGCCTCTTTAGCAACCTCTTCGCTAACGCCGGTCATCTCGAAAATGATCCTGCCCGGTTTTATATTCATTACCCACTCTTCTACGCCGCTCTTACCTTTACCCATACGAGTTTGTAGAGGCTTTTTGGTAAGCGGCTTGTCTGGGAATACCTTAATCCAAATTTTAGCTTGACGATTCACGAAGCGCGTCATCGCGACACGAGCCGCTTCGATCTGGCGAGAATTTACCCTGCCCGCCTCTACCGCTTTGATACCGAAATCGCCGAACGTCAAGGAATTTCCTCTCGTCGCGTAGCCGCGATTGCGACCTTTCATCATCTTACGGTATTTTGTTCTTTTTGGCATCAACATAACTATTTACCTCTTCTTGGTCTGCGTGTTTTTTTAGGCGCATCGTCGGTCTTTTCAGCCTGGATGCCTTTTTGTAAAATTTCACCCTTAAAGATCCAAACCTTAATGCCGATATTACCGTAGGTCGTATGCGCTTCGGCAAAGCCGTAATCGATCCTAGCCCTTAGAGTATGAAGCGGAACGCGTCCCTCCAAATACCATTCGGTTCTAGCCATCTCCGCACCGCCCAAGCGACCTGCGACGCAAATTTTAATTCCCTTTGCGCCCGCTTTTTGAGCTCCTTGGATGACCTTCTTCATAGCGCGGCGGAATGCAACGCGACGCTCTAGCTGCATAGCTACGTTTTCCGCAGCCAAAAGTGCGTTCGAGCCTACTTTACGCTCCTCTTTGATATTGATGGCTATGTCTTTATTGACTAGCTTAACGACTTCGCTTCTTAAATTTTCGACCTCGCCGCCTTTTTTACCGATGATAATACCCGGTCTTGCGGCTACGATCGTTACGCGAATTTTCTTAGCCGTTCTTTCGATAAGAATTTGGCTAATTCCCGCATAGTAAAGCTTAGCTTTTAAAAATTTGCGGATCTTGTAATCCTCGCCGATACTTTCGGAAAGCGTCGCTTTAGAAGGAAACCATCTAGACTCCCAATTTCGATTAATTCCTAATCTTAAACCGATCGGATTTACTTTCTGTCCCATTTACGCTTCCTTCTTACTTGGTTTTGCTACTTCGACGATAATGTGCGAAGTAGGCTTGCGGATACGGCTAGCCGTACCTCTGGCGCGCGGACGAAATCTCTTAAGCACAGGACCCGCATCCACTCGGCAGCTGGTAACTACAACCTCTTCAGGCTCAAAGCCGCCGTTTGCGACCGCGCTTGAAATCGCCGTAGCGATATATTTCGCGCCGCGATTAGGCGTAAATTCCAAAGTAGCAAGGGCAAATTCCGCATTCATGCCTTGAATTTGCTTCGCTATAAGTCTTGCTTTTGTCGGCGAAAGGCGAACAAATTTAATAGTTGATTTACTCATATTCTATCCTTACTTGCCGATCTTTTTCTGCACGGAGCCTTTGTGGCCCTTGAAAGTGCGCGTAGGAGCGAACTCGCCTAATTTATAACCGATATGATGCTCGGTGACGTAAACCGGGATAAAATTCTTTCCGTTATGAACGTTAAACGTAAGTCCGATCATCTCCGGCACGATCGTGCTTCGTCTCGACCAAGTCTTGATCGGTTTGTTATCGCCGGCTTTCTTTGCCGCAACGACTTTTTTCATTACGTGATCATCTACGAAAGGACCTTTTTTTAGCGATCTAGCCATTTTTATTTTCCTTTCCTTCTTGAAATTATAAGCTTATCGCTCGCTTTTTTATGGCGAGTTTTATAGCCCTTCGTCGGTTTGCCCCACGGAGTTACCGGATGGCGACCGGAGTTTTTCTTACCCTCGCCGCCGCCGTGCGGGTGATCGACCGGGTTCATCGCAGAACCTCTGGTTTGAGGGCGGATACCTCTGTGGCGATTGCGTCCGGCTTTGCCGATGACGACGTTTGCCCACTCTTCGTTACCCACTACGCCGATACTGGCCATGCACTCTGCAAGCACTCTTCTCATCTCGCCGCTAGGCAGACGTAAAATGACGTATTTTTCCTCTTTACCCATAAGCTGAGCATAGCCTCCTGCGCTACGTGCCATTTGAGCACCTTTACCTGGCTTTAACTCGATATTGTGCAGGATAGTTCCCACAGGGATGTTTTTCATCTTCATAGCATTGCCGGGTTTAATATCTAATCCGCCCTCGGCAGCGGCTACTACGTCGCCCACTTTAAGATCGTTAGGCTTGATGATGTAGCGCTTCTCGCCGTCTGCGTATGAGATCAGCGCGATACGGCAGTTGCGATTCGGATCGTATTCGATCGCCTCGACCTTGCCGGCAACGCCGAATTTATTTCGCTTAAAATCGATAATTCTATAAAGTTTAGCAGCTCCTGCTTGTTTATGGCGGCTGGTAATGCGGCCGTTATTGTTCCTTCCGGCTGCGGCAGGAATTTTAACAAGCAAGCCTCTAACGCTAGCTTTTGCAGTGATATCCTCGCTGCTAAGCCCGGTCATAAATCTTCTACTTGGAGTATACGGTTTATAAGTTTTAATCGCCATTTTACGCCTCCACGCTTTCTAGGCTTGCGCCCTCAGGTAGCTTGACGTAGAATTTTTTCACATCGTTTCTAGCGCCCATTTTACCTCTAAATCTTTTTACTTTGCCGTCCTGTCTTAAAGAATTTATCTTTAGCGGAGTGATCCCGAAATAGTTCTTCAAAACGCTCTTTAGTCCGTTTTTCGTAACCGACGGGCTAGTTTGGATAACGACCACGCCGTTTTCTTGAAGACCGAGAGACTTTTCCGTATAAAGGATCGTTTTGATATCTGTTATATCTGCCATTTTAGTCCTCTTTCACTATTGATTCAAATGCCGCTTTTTCGAATACGACCGAGCCATAAACTGCGATTAGGTAAGCATTGACCTCGCTTGCATCGACTACATAGCAATTCTTAAGATTTCTATAGGCCAAAAGAGTTTGTGCGTCTAGCTCGTTTTTAACGATCAGCGCATCTCTAACGCCTAGTTTCTTAATAAAATTTGCCGCATCTTTAGTCTTGCCGCTTTTTAGCTCTAAATCGTCGAAGATAAAAATTTTACCCTCGTTTGCTTTCTCATTGATAGCAAATTCCAGCGCAAGACGCTTTTGCTTTTTATTAACCTTCTGCTCATAGTTTCGCTCGTTAGTCGGACCGAATGCGACCGCGCCGCCTACCCAGACATTGGTTCTAGTTGAGCCCGCGCGTGCGCCGCCGCGACCCTTTTGTCGCCAAGGTTTTTTGCCGCCGCCGCTAACTTCGGCACGAGTTTTAACCTTCGCCGTATTTGCGCGAAGCGAAGCAAGGTAAGATTTGACGTACAAATATAGATTGTGCGAATTGACCTCCGAAAATTTCGCAGGAATTTCAATTTCGCTTGCTTTTTCTAGTTTTTCGTTAAGCACGCTTACTTTACTCATTTTACTATCCTTATTCTGCCCATTGCGCCGTTAAATCCAGGAACCGAGCCTTTAAGCACCAAAATTTTATTCTCGGCATCAAAGCTTACGACTTCGTTTTTGGCAGTGATCGTTTCGTTTCCAGTGTGTCCCGCCATCCTCATACCAGGCTGAACGCGACCGGGCCACTCGCAGTTGCCAATAGAACCAGGCCTTCGGTGGAAGCGGCTACCGTGCGCTGCAGGACCGCCCGCAAAGCCATGACGCTTAATAACGCCCTGATAGCCTTTGCCCTTGGATTTGAAGCTTACTTTGACGATCTTGGCTTGGCTCAAAACATCTAAATTTTGATCGCCAAGCTCGGCATTTTCTAAGCTTAGAGTCGCAAATTTATTAAATTCCTTGCTTAGGCTATATTTCTTTTGAATTCCAGCGATAGCTTTATTATACGCTTTGCCCTCTGCGTAGGCTACGATAGCTTTTTTCTCATCGCAAACTTCGCAAATTTTGGTATTGATAAGTCGCAAAAGCGTCACGGGCGTGCTGCTCGTGTCGATCGTCCTACTCATACCTATTTTTTCTACAATATATTCCATTGTTTTACCCCTTATTTGCCCATCGCGTGAACTTCGACGTTGACTTCTGGAGCCAAATCAAGCTTAGTTAGCGAATCAACCGTATCTGGCGTAGCCGCTACGATGTCTAGCATACGAGCGTGAATTTTCATCTCAAACTGCTCTCTGGAGTCTTTATTTACGTGCGGAGATCTTAAAACGGTGTAGCGTTTAATCTTCGTAGGCATCGGCACGGGACCTCTGACGTCCGCACCTGTTCTTTTTACGGCTTCAACGATAGCCGAAACTGTGCGATCTAAAACTCGATGGTCGTAAGCCTTGAGTTTTAACCTAATTTTTTGCATCACTTTTCCTTAATAAAGAACTTGTCGCAACGCGCGACCCTTTGTTTCAAACAAAAGACCTACATTATATAAAAGCGCTCCGGTTTTGTCAAGAAAATAGCCAAATTTTATTGAAATATTTCCTTTTTATAAGGAAAAATATATAGAATTTCGAAAATTTTTAGGATGCCGAAAATTTTCAATACAAAAATTTTAGATAAATTTGAAATAGATATAAAAATTTCATAGGATTTTTCAGATTTATTTCCTTTTAATAAGGAAAATTTTAAAATACTCGCCATGAATGATCTAAAATTTTTTTACGAAAATCCGCCGGAATTTGCAGGCTTTATCCCGCGCAAAAGAGGTATAGACTCGCCCAAAACTATAATATACGGAGTGCTAAATTCCGGCAAAAGCGCCGTGCTGAAAAATGAAATTTCAGAGCTTAAAAAAGATGAAATTTTGTACCTGAATTTAGCTGATCTACGCCTTGAGGGGGCAGTAGCGAGTGATGCAATTTTTGCAGCTAGAAATAGTGCGGACAATATAAAGGCTAGCGAAGCAAATGAATATGAAATAAGTAGAGAAGCTACGCTTGGCGCGGAAATTTCGGATACGGGCGAATTTTACCGCGCCGCCGCAAAAAATACAGATACAAAAAACGCAAGCGCAAATGGCTCAAACAATGCAAAAAATGCGGAGTCCGATGGCGCAAAAAACAGGAGTGAGAATTTCTTCTGCGAGATCAAAGAATTTTTAGCCGCCAACGAGCAAATTTCATCGCTTTTTTTGGATAATTTTAGTAGCGCCAATTTTGAAATTTCATCGCTTCAAAGCTTCGCTGGGGGGCTAAATTTAAAGCGTTTTATTATCTCCACTCGCGATAAAGAGTTGATCCTGCCGGGCTTTGAGCGGCTTGAGCTTTTGCCGCTTTCGTTTGAAGAATTTATCGCCTTCGACAAGCGTCACAACGAAATAAACTCGATGATTTCGGCGTTTTTAGCCCAAGGCGGCGGCGCAAAAAACCCCTTCATAACCCCCGCTGAAATTTTAGAATTCGAGCAGAGGCTGCTTGCGGCAAACTTTAGCCGCACGGAGATTTTAATCCTCAAAGAGTGCCTAAGCTTCGTTCACACCGCATTTAGCGCAAATAAAATTTACACCGCGCTAAAGCCGCGCATCAAGATCTCCAAAGACGCCGTCTACGGCACCATCGCCAAGCTTGAGCAGGAAAATTTCATCAGATTTTTAAGCAAAGCTGGCGAGCCTGCGCGCGCAAAAAAGCTATATTTTTCGCATTTTAATATGCGCGAAATTTTAACGAGTAAAAAGGACTTCTCGAAAAAATTTGCCAACGTCCTTTTCTGCGAGCTTCTGGGGCTGAATACGCCGCTTTTTTACACAAAAGAGTTGGATTTTTACCTGCCTGCTCTAAAGATGGGGGTTCTCGTCATCCCATTCAGCGACGCGGACATTATCTTTTTAAAATTCCGCAAAATTTTAAGCGCGCTCAAGAGGCTCGGCATCACGAGCTTAAAAGTCGTTTCTATGGCAAACTCCGGTAGGCTCGAGATTGAGGGTATTCGCTGCGATGTGGTGCCGTTTCATGAGTTCGTGCTTAGCTTCTAATTATTGACATTTCATATCATAAAAATATAAATTTTATGATATAATTTTGGTAAACCCATATCAATTACGCAAGGGAAAGCCGATGATCAAATTAAAAGATAAACTCATTTATGAAACGCTAAAACTGGTCGAATCGCAAGGCAAAGAGGGGCTTTTGTGTCGCAATAAGCAAAGCGATGCGGAGTTTATGAGACCCGTGAACGAATTCGCAGCCGCAAGCGGACGCAACTACACCTCGATCAAATCGACTCTTGACATCATCTATAAAAACTGGGGCTATCTGCAGCGCGAAAGCATTAAGGATACGGGACTTGATGCGGGCAAGGCGTCGAAGATTTTCATCTACCGCCTATGCGAGTCAGGGCGAAGCTTTATCGAAAAATACGAAAAGGCGCTCGTCCAAAACGCCGACAAATAGCCCAAAATTAAAAATTTTAAGCGCCAATTAGATAGAATTCTTTAATTTCACGTAGCGCGACAGAATTTCGTTTTTATGCGACTCGCCTTAAAAAAGGAGATGAAAATGCTGGATTTTATAGTAAAAATGTTCGCCTGGAAAGCTGAGTGGGAGATAAAAAAGGAATATGACAAAGAATTTGGTGATCTATCCTCCATGCGCTCAATCTTGCGCTTTATAATACTTCTTATCATACTTAGCATTTTGATTAAATTTCAATTAAGCGTATGAAAGATACATTTTTAGATATTGCGCTCGTTTTATTTGGCATCGTCATGCTTGTCGCGATACGAGAAAAATCTTTATTAAAATTTACAATCTTCGTCGTGATTTTAGCGCTCGCCAGAGAGTTAATCATCAGGCTTTATGCCTAGTTTCGACGAAACCGACGCGGATGGAATTTAAAATTTAAACGACAAAATGACGGCGCGGCGAAATTCGGCGGGCGCAAATTTTAAATTTCGCCGTAACCACACTATGCTTTTATCGTCGTTAGTAAATTCTACCGCGCTTCAAGAATTGTCGTATCGATAAATCTAGCTTTTATCGTCAATGACAGAATTTTACCCGCAGCGAGGATTTGCGCTTGATGCCGCGCTTTCTGCTATCAGTGGCGGATTTCGCTCGTGCAAATGCGACGGAATTTCGCTCGTGCGAACACGACAGAATTTTTGCGGCGGTAGCAAAATTTATAAACCAAACGAGCGGACTACAGCGTAAATTTATAATGCTAAATTCCACAAAAGCCAAATTAATGCGATACAAATGTGAAATTCAAGCAAAAATTTTAAATTTAGTAGCAAAATTCCGCACGCCTAAATCTTAAAATTTTATTTCATAAAATTCCGAAATTTAGGAATTAAATTTTGCAGTGGAGCGACAAATTTTACCTCAAAATTAAAATTCTCACACAAACCATGCCCTGTAAATTTTAAAATTTCATCATCATAAAATTTTAAAATTCCAATGTCGTATTGCAAATCTATTATTTTATAAAACGGAGTGAAAAGCGAAATCTTGCATAAATCGCACTCGAAAATTTCACGGATTCTCGCGCAAACCGGCTCGAAATTTCGCCCTGCCTACTCCACGTATCCGATAAATTCGCCATCGAAAGTATGCCTAACGTCGCCGCGAAAGTAAATTTTACCTCCATCTCCTAAGCGCAAATTTAGCATTTCGCCGCTTGCAGGCACTACGCGGATATCGGGAGCTAGCCCCATATTTTCGACGCCTGCGATGAAGCACGCTGCCATCCCCGTACCACATGCGAGAGTTTCGGCTTCTACGCCACGCTCAAAGGTGCGCACCTTTAAAATTTTGCTTGCGAGGCGGCTTTGAACTAACGCATAATTAACGTTAGCGTTATACTTTTCACGCAGATCGCGGGCTAGCGCGGCGTCGAACTCATTTAAATCGCTAACAAAAGTTACTAAGTGCGGCACTCCTGTGTTATAAAAATACCACGTTAGCCCTGCTTCTTCAAAGCTTTCGCCCAGGCGCTTAGGACGAGTTAACATTACCTCGACATTAGCTACTAACGCGTGAGCGTTAGGACGCAGATTGAAAATCTCGCCGAAGCTTACATTGCGTAGCTCGCCGCGCATACTCTCGCTCAAATTTCCGCCGAAAATACCGAAAATTTCGCCGTTAATTACGCCTGCGCCGCTTAGGAATTTCATACTCTGCGCGGCCAAAAAATTCTCATACGCATACATGCATACCGCGCGCGAGCCGTTGCCGCACATATCGGCGCCACTGCCGTCGCTATTGTAAAATTCCCACTCAAAGTTTATCCCCTCGATACCGTTAAATTTCGGTAGTACGACGATGAGCCCGTCGGCGCCCACCCCCTCGCGCCTATCACATAGCTCACGCGCTAGCTTGGATCTATCCGCCTTAACAGAATCCGTAAAAATCACGAAATCATTTCCGCTCGCATTATATTTTGAAATTTTCATCATCTACCTCGCAAATTTTTAAAATTACTAACGCTCACTAACGCTCACTAACGCTTTATTAAAATTTTACTTCTATCTAAATTTAAGCGCATCGCTTATTTTAGACCCTTTTGAGACATATTTTACTAACTAGCCCCCATTAGTTAGCTGGTTTATCGTAAGCCTTTCGCGCTTGATGTTAGAGCCTACCTCATAGCCTTTAAATGCTCGCAAGCATCAAATCTTCCGAGCTTGCAAGCCTTTTCATAAAGCTCGCGCGCCTTCTTTTTATCTTTCGCTACGCCCCAGCCCTTTTCGTATTGATACGCTAAATTTGAGCAGGCTAGCGGCTCGCCACCATTCTCGCACGCTTCGCTAAAATACTTCGCAGCAAGCGCATGATCCTTTTGCCCGCCATCGCCCTTAAAATACGTAACGCCCAAATTTACGCACGAATCCACGTGTCCCTGCTCGCAAGCCCTCGTAAAAAATGTCCTAGCCCTGTCCGCGTCTTTTTTCACGCCGTCGCCGAGAACGTAACTAAGCCCTAGGTTATGACACGCCTCGACCTGCCCCATCTTGCAAGCCTTAATCAAAAGCTCGATCACCTTTTTCACGTCGGGATAGACGCCGAGTCCCTTTTTATAGTTGTATGCAAGGCTCGCGCACCCCTCGCTGCTGTTTTTCTTGCAGGCGTCGCTAAAAAGCTCATTCGCTCTCTTGCGATCCTGCGCCACCCCCTGCCCGTCGTTGTAGAGCAGTCCCAAATAGACGCAGCCCTTCTGCTCGCCGAGCTTGCACGCCCTGTCGTAATAGCGCGCGGCCTGCCTGAAGCTTCTATTTGAGTCGTATGCATAGCCTAAATTTGCGCAATCCAGCGCGTTTTCCTCGCCGCCAGCGTCGCAGTTGTGCTGCAGCTCATTTATCACGCGGTTTAGTTTTTTACAATCCATCTCGCTCCCAGCGGCGCAGCCTTTTCTTAGATCGTCGATCTCCGCCGCAGCCCCCATCGCAAATAGCGCGGAGAGCAAAACCGTTCGCGCCGTAAATTTCAACCACTCTTTAAGCGGCGTGCTTTTAAAATTTTGAAATTTAGCGCCGCTTTGGGCACAGCTACCGATCCTCATCGCCTCTCCTTTATTTTCAACTCATCTCAATTTACGTAGAGATTTTACGAAGTCTCGCGCAAAGGGCTAAATTTTATCTTTTAGCTCTTTTAAAAATCTCTCCACCGCGGCTTCAAGCGCGGCAAGATCATTTCCGTTATCTATCACAAAATCCGCCATAGCGCGCTTTTGCTCGATATCTATTTGTAGCTCCACGCGGTGCTTTGCAGCGGCGTAGCTAAGCCCGTTTCGCTTCATCACGCGCGAAATCAGCGTATCTTTAGGCGCATAAACGACCGCCACTTTATCAAAAAATTCATATCTTTTGCCCTCGAAAAAAAGCGGAATATCGACGAAATAGAGCCTTCCTTTCGCCTCCAAAGCCTGCGCCTGCGATAAAATTTCAGCCGTTATCTTCGGATGCAGCAGTGCTTCAAGCTTTGCAAGCTCCGCCGGGCTTTTAAACACCAGCTCGCCCAGCTTTTTTCGGTCCACCGAGGTGCAAGGGGCGGCTGAAATTTCCTCATCCGATCTAGCGTTAAATTCTGCTTGCGGGTTCAAATTTGCAGCCTGTACGTCTTTTTGCACGACGTATTGCGCGCCGAAAATTTCAGCTACCTGTGCGGCGCAGCGATCAAGAACGCAATGCGAAATCTTATCGGCATCGATAATCTCAAATCCGCGATCACGAAGCAGCTCGCAAACCGCGCTCTTGCCGCTGCCGATGCTACCCGTGATGACGACGGCGTGTTTAAATTTCAAGGCAAGCCTTTATAGCGTTTTTATTCGATTTTAGCTAAAATCTGCGAAATTATACCATCTTGGAGGATAAAATTTGATAAGCTACAAAGACGCAGGCGTCGATATAGACGCGGGAAATGACTTCGTAAACGCGATAAAACCATTCGTCAAAGCGACGCAAACTCCGCATGTTTTGGGCGGTATCGGCTCGTTTAGCGGCGCGGTGAGGCTACCTGCAGGCTACAAAAAGCCCGCGATCCTAGGCGCCACCGACGGCGTGGGCACAAAGCTGCGACTCGCGATCGACGCGCGCAAATTTGACGGCGTCGGCCAAGATCTAGTCGCGATGTGCGTAAACGACCTCATCTGCAACTTCGCCGAGCCGCTATTTTTCCTCGACTACTACGCGACGGCGAAGCTTGAGATCGCGGACGCCAAAGAGGTCGTAAAAAGTATCGCCGAGGGCTGCAAGCTCGCCCGTTGCGCGCTGATCGGCGGCGAAACGGCGGAGATGCCCTCGATGTATGAAAAGGGCGACTTCGACCTTGCAGGCTTTGCCGTGGGTATCGCCGAAGAGGACGAGATCGACCGTTCAAAATTTGTCCGCGAGGGCGACGTACTCATCGCGCTTCCTAGCAGTGGTCTGCACTCAAACGGCTTCTCGCTCGCGCGCAAAGTGATCGCCGAGCTAGGGCTAAAATTTGATGACAAGGTAGGCAATCGTGCGCTTATCGACGTGCTTTTGGAGCCGACCAGGATTTACGTCGGTGACTTTTTAAATTTAAAAGACAAGATCCACGCGCTCGCGCACATCACGGGCGGCGGCATCGTGGAAAATTTGCCGCGCGTATTTCCACAGGGACTAGGTGCGAAGATTGATCACGCCGCGATCCGCACGCCTGAGATATTTAAAATCATCGCACAAAAAGTGGAGCCGGCAGAGATGATGAGGACGTTTAACATGGGCGTCGGTATGATCGTCGTAGCTCCGAAGCAAAACGCGGACTTCGTGCTGGCAAACACTGACGGCTACATCATCGGCGAGGTCGTAAAGGGCAGGGGCGTGCAGTTCGCGTAGATTTGAAGCGGTAAAATTTGCCGCTTTTTGCCAAGGCAGAATTTATGTTTAGACTAAATTTTAAAGCAGGTGTTGCGACCGCTTCCAAAAACAGCGCCGAGAATTATTATATGATAGGCCTTGCGGACGACAGGTACAACTATAAAAACTATCTGCTTTTCCAAATACCGATCAGGCTCGGGCGATACGAGGACGCAGATGCACCGCATAACGGCTTATACGCTGAGTGCAATGGCGACGTATGCTATAACGGCTGCAAGGCGGTAAAAATCACTAGCGAACTTATCGTTTTTGAAGTCCAAGATAGCGTCATCGCCGTGGATATCCGCGACGTCAAAATTCCCAAACGCTTCATGCAGTATTGCAAAGAAATTTTCGGCGATCTGCTTAGCATCGAGGGGCAAATTTAAATGCGCCTAACGGCACGCAAAAGCAAATTTCGCAATCACAAATATAAAGCCGAGATTAAAATTTAACGAGCGAATTTTAGATAGCGTGGGATAAGAGCGTTTAAGCAAAGCCATTAAACGCGACAAAACTTCGCGCCGGAGTAAAATTTATTGCGAGATTTGCGCATCAAATTCGACGCAAGTATTATGTGGCAAAATTTACCCTAACAAACATAGCTAAATTTCACGCTCGATCTGTGGCCGCTTCCACTTTAAATCAGGCACACTGCCTATCGCTGCCGCCCTCTTGCGGCAAGCACCGCAGACTTAAGGGATACGGACGATCATCTAGCGATCCACGCCGCCGTTTGCTTTTTTGGAAAGGCGATCGATAGTGCGCCCACACTATCGCTTGTTCTTTTAAGAAGAGACGATCACCTCTTTAAGTTTAAAATTTTATCTGTGCGGTCGCGCCTTATTTTGCAAAATCTAAAATTTTAGTGATATTTTCGCGGCTGTAGAGCTCCGCCATATTCCACGCTTTAGCGTTTGTCTCGGCTACGTCTATGACCTCGTCTAGTACCTTACCTTCGATGCCAAGCTGCGCGAGGCTAGTAGGCGTGCCGATCTTATCAAACCACGTCTTAAGCGCCAGGATGCCCTCATCCGCGCTTTTAAGGCCGAAAATTTCAAGCGCGAAACGCTCAAACGCGCTTAAATTCCTATCCTTATACCACCTCATCCACGCAGGCATTACCACGCTAAGACCGGCTCCATGCGCGCAGTCCACGACCGCGCTCATCGCATGCTCTATCATATGGTTCGGATAGCTGAAGCCGCCCACGCCCACGTAGGTTAGCCCATTTAGTGCCATCGTCGCGGCCCATGCAAACTCGGCGCGCGCATCATAATCGCTCGGATCTACGAGCAGGATTTCAGTCGTGTGGATGACGGTTTTGATGTTGGCTTCGATATAGACTCGAACGATGTCTGGATGGTCGCTAGCGGTAAAATACCCCTCGATGCTGTGTGCGATGATGTCGCTCGCGCTATATACGAGATACTCGCGGCTGACGGTTGCTTGCAGCTGCGGGTTTATGACCGAGATTTTCGGGTATAGACACGGCGCGCTGATCGCGTATTTTTGCTTGGTCTGCTCCTTAGTTACCACTCCGCCGCAGTTCATCTCCGAGCCTGTCGCGGCAAGGGTGATGATGTCAAAAATTTTAAGCGCGGCGCTCGGGCTTTTGCCGGTAAAAAAATCCCACACATCGCCCTCGTAGCAGGCGCCCGCGGCTACGGCTTTCGCCGAGTCCAGCACGCTTCCGCCGCCCACAGCAAGCACGCTATCGGCGCCAAATTCTTTAGCGAGCTTGATCGCTTCATTTACTTTGCTTAACACGGGATTTGATTTTATGCCGCCAAGCTGCGTAAATTCTATACCGCTTGCCTTTAAGCTGCTCTCCACAACGCCCATCAGACCGCTCTTTCGCACGCGCTCGCTGCCGTATAGTACGAGAGCTTTTTTCGCGCCCACTTCCTTCATATACTGCCCGATATGTTTTTCTTTATCCTTGCCGAATTCTATCCTCACGGGGTTGCAAAAACTAAAATCTGTCATATTCTCTCCTTTAAATAAAGTTGGCTAAATTATAGCCTTTTTTAAAATTTTGCGGTAGCACGATAATCCAAATTCCTTGCCTAATCGTGCAAATGTAAGTATAACCCGCGTAAATTTAAAGGAGCTTAGATGAATGAAGCAGATAAAATTTTAAAAGACGCCGCAAAGATCGCGGACGAGCTATATCCCGCCTAGAGGCACACTCAGAAGCCTATAGGGGGCTTAGCTTTTACCGTCAGAAAGCCTTCGGACTTCATCGCGACGATCTATGAGCCCAGCGCGTGCTTGTGTCTGCGCGGCGGTAAAATGGTGGAATTTAGCGGCAAGCAGTATCGCTACGACACGCAAAAATTCCTACTTTGCGCAAGCGACCTGCCGCTTTTTGGGCGAGTAGAGCACTGCCCGTTTCTATCGGTAAGCATTAAATTTCAAAACAAGGACATCCTTGAAGCGCTCAAGTAGATAGAGGGGCGGAGCCGCGCTGGCAGACTTGAAAGCAGCCTATACTTCGGCGATATGAGTTACGAGATCGTGGACGCCGTTTCTAGGCTCATCTCTTTCCTACGGCGGGAGCCTGCGAGCCTAAAGCACCTCGGGCGTTTGGCGATAAAAGAAATTTTATATACGCTGATCTTAAGCGGCATTGGGGGATTTCTCAGCCGCTTCGTCATGCAGGGCACGGCGGAAAACTCCATCGCGCGCGCAATGAGAGAGATTAAAAGCCGCTTTAAAGAGCCGATCAACATGCGCGAGTTGGCGGCCGAGCTCGGCATTAGTCCGTCGTCGTTTTATCATAATTTCAAAAAAATTACCGCGCTAAGCCCGCTTGATTTTCAAAAGCGCATTAGACTGCAGGAAGCTAGATATATCTTGCAAAACAAAGGTGGCACGGCTTCTCAAGCGGTCTTTGACGTCGGATACCAAAGTCCGTCGCAATTCAGCAGGGAGTACGCGAGGATGTTCGGCATGCTGCCTAAAGCTCACGCGCAGACGCTTCGAGGCTAAGAAGCAGGTAAAATTAAAACGGTCAGCTTGGATGAGCTTCGGCAATCTTAAAAATTTTATGTCGAGCGTAAGCCGAAATAACTACGCAATAAAGTAGCATCCGCGACAGAAACAAACGCCTAGTAGAAAAATAGGCACGTCATAAGAGGGGCAACCAAGACACAAGAGAATAGTTGCGTGCAGTATGGCTAACACACACTGTAAGGGGGTATCACACTACAAGAAAGCTGGCCTATACCGTAACGATAACTGCCCCCTGCTTGCTTGCTGCTGCGCTAAAAGTCATTGTTCATCTTCTTGCTAATTTTATAATTTCAATCGCGTGACGTTTTATCACGCGACTCGCACAAGCAAAATCAGGCTAATCGAAATGCTTTAGATAAATTTAAATCAAGCTGAAATAGAAAAAATTTTCTTA
>CAUSCW010000032.1:0-21117 GCA_963530195.1 uncultured Campylobacter sp. | reverse complement strand
CGCCGTGGCGATGATTTTAGCCCTCTTGCTTAAAATTTCGTCCCGCACGAAAAAGATCGCCGCGATAAATAAAAATGCGAAAATAAACACCAAAAATCTCAAATTTTATCCTTGCCCGCCCGTAGCGGAGTTTGTCTAATAAATTTGGCGAGAGCTTTCAAGCTTAAAATTCTCCGCGCAGCTGATAGGTGATATCGCCCGCGCCAAATCCGATCACGAGCCCGTCGTTTATGATGTGGCGGACGCCGAAAATATCGCTAAATTCTATCTTCTCGCCGTTTCTAAAGACCCGCTCGGTAAATAGCGCTCCGAGCCCCTTAAATTCCTCTTTCAGATCGATGCCGTTACTCGGCTCGCCCGCGGCGTAAACGGGCAGTACCACTAACTCCTCCACGCCTGCAAAGCACTCTTTAAAAGCGTTTAAATTCGCCTTAAGCCTGCTGAAGCGGTGCGGCTGAAAGATCGCCGTGATCTTGCTAAGCCCTAGCAGGCTAGCGTATTCGCGCGCGCTTTGCAACGTCGCTCTGATCTCGGTGGGATGGTGGCCGTAGTCGTCGATCAGCACGAAGTTTGGGGTGGCGCACAGGATGTCGAAGCGCTTTTTGATCCCTTTGTAATTTAGTAAATTTTTGCGGATCTGCTCTAGCCCCGTCTCGCACGCCGCGGCTAGGATCGCTAGCGACGCATCGATCGCGATGTGTCTTCCGAGCCCGTAAACCTCGAAGCGTCCGAGCTCTTTAAGATTAAAGCTCATAAACGGCTGATGATCGCGCAGCAGCACCTTTAGATCCGTTATGTCGCGTGAAGGAAAGAGCTTGATACAGCCGAGCTTGATGGAGCTTAAAAACTCATCCTCGGCGTTTATCACGCGGATCTTGGCGCGCTCCAAAAAGCCGCGATACGCCGCGTGAAATTTATCCAAATCGTTATCGT
This sequence comes from uncultured Campylobacter sp., assembly GCA_963530195.1. Classification (GTDB taxonomy): domain Bacteria; phylum Campylobacterota; class Campylobacteria; order Campylobacterales; family Campylobacteraceae; genus Campylobacter_B. The sequence continues at coordinate 20,184 of CAUSCW010000032.1, read as the reverse complement.
AATGATCCATATGCTCGGGCTCGGCGTTGGTCACGACCGCGACATAGGGGTTGGAATTTAAAAAGCTCGAATCGCTCTCGTCGGCTTCGAAGATGATGTTTTCGCTATTTTCATATTTCATATTCGAGCCGAACTGCTTGGAGATCGCGCCGATGATGACCGAGCCGTTTATCAGCGCCGAGGTTATCGCGCTCGTGGTGCTTTTGCCGTGCGCGCCGGCGACTGCGAAGACGCGCTTGTCTTTTAGCACGAAGGGCAGGGCCTCCTTGCGCGAGAGGCAGACGATCCCTTTTTTGCGCGCGGCTTGCAGCTCGACGTTGTCCTCTTTGATCGCAGCGGAGTAGATGACGATCTCCTGATCTTTTATCGCCGAAGCGTCGTGCGGCGTGATGATCTCCATGCCGTCCGCTCTTAGCTTGTAGGTCGTCTCGCTCTCTTTGATATCCGAACCCGAAATGATAAAATTTTTCTCGTGTAAAAATCTCGCTAATGCCGATATACCTATGCCGCCGATGCCGATAAAATGAACCTTTTTCACCTTTTTCCTTAAATAATTACGTTTAAATTTTTAAATTCCGCGACGGCGAAATTTAAAAATTTAAACTATTCTGCGCGCCTTGAAATTCGTCTTTAAATTTTACGAGCTCGCGGCGTCGCGCAACCCCATCTCGCTACTTCCAAATCCGCTTTTAAAATTTAGCGCTATAAATTCGCCGTTTAGAATTTCGCCTTTTAAAATTTGAGCGCTCGAAATTTTGCGCTCGAAACTCCGCTTTGAAACGGAAGCGCTTAAAATTTTTACGCGTCAAACGCCGTTAAAGCCTCGCGACCAGCGAGGTGCCGTTTGTTGCCCTGTCTGCCGCATCGTATCGCGCACCGACTATTTAAATTTGCGCCCAAAATTTCGCCGCTCGGGCTCCGCGCAAAGCCTATTTGCCGCTTTATGCTTTAAATTTAGCCGACAAATTTATCCGCATAAATTTAAAATTTCGTCGAAATTTTAAATATCGGTGCGCCCGTTGATCGCCTTTATCAGCGAGAGCATATCGACGTTATCTAAGCTCACGCCCGTAGGCACGCCTTGGGCGAGCTTGGTAAATTTCAAACCCAGATCCGCGAGCTTGTCCTCGACGTAAAGCATTATGCCGTCGGAGTTGATGCCCGGCGTCAGCGCGAAAATCAGCTCGCTCGCGCTGTTTCGGCTCACCATCTCGCGCAGCGCCGCGATTTTATCTTCGTCAGCGGCGTCTAGCACGAAGTAGCGACCGTTGTAAATTTTATTACTCTCTAAAATAAAGATATCTTTTGGATTTTCGACGATGCAAATTTTATCGCTTTCGCGCTCGTCGTCGGCGCAGTATTCGCAGATCTCGCCCTCGCATACCGCTCCGCAGATGCGGCATCTGTGCAGTCCGCGCACCGCCTCTTCGATATTGTGCGCTAAATTTAGCCCCAGAAAAGAGTTTTGCACGCTTACGTAGTAGGCAAAGCGCAGGGCGGATTTTTTGCCCACGCCGGGGAGCTTTTCAAAGCTTGCGACGAGCTCTTCGAACCTGTCTGTGCCGCTCATATAGTGCCCTTCGGCGAAAAGACGATCGAGAAGTAGTGCGTGCCGTCACTGTAATTGTACTCGAAGCGGAATTTATGCAGCTCGCAAATTTTATCGATGATATAGAGCCCAAGCCCCATGCCGGTGGCTTTCTCGTCTTTATTTCTAATAAAGGCCTGCTTGTAGTGCTCGAATGATTTTACAAGAGCTGCGCCGCGGTTGGCGACGCTTACTTTGTTTTCATCGCAGATGATACGGACTTTTTTATCGCTGGAGTATTTTAGGGCGTTATCGATTAAATTTTTAATCGCCAGCGCAAATAGCCCGAAATCCACATTTATCACCGCATCGCACTCGATATCTGCGCTAATGAGCTCGTCCCAGTTATCGAGCATCGACATATCTTTTACTTGCTCTAAAATGAGGCTGAAATGATAATCCTGATAGTTGAGTGAGTAGCTTTTTGAGAGCAGTTGCTCGATTTTGGCAAACTCGTTGATTAAAATTTCAAGCCGCTCGAAGACATTGACGAGCCGCTCTTTTTGTGTTTCGTCATCGAGCATCTCCGTAATGAGCCTGCCCTTGCCGATCGGAGTTTTAAGCTCATGCATGATGGTGCGCAAAAACAGCTGGCGCGAGCGGATCAGCTCTTGAATTTTGGCAATCGCGTTGTTAAATTCCTGCGCGACCTGCCCGATCTCATCCTCGCTGTGCGCAGCGGCTAAATTTACGTCCAAGTTGCCCTGGGCGAATTTTTTAATATTTTTGCTTAGTTTTTTTAGCGGCGTGAAGCTTCGCACTATCGATATATAAAGTGAGATCAAAACCGCCATCGTAAGCAGAAATCCGACCCAAAGTGGATCGTTTAAATTCTTCGTGCCAAGGCTTTCGAAAACCACGACGAAAGAGTTGTTTTTTATATTTAAAAACAGCGAATTATTATACTCGACCGAGCTAAACTCGCCAATAGAGGTGTCTTGAACGAAAAAAATTTTACCACTCGTGATGATGTTTTGGATGATATTTTTGTCTTTTACAAGCTCCAAGCCATAGCTGGAGAAGTAGCGCTCAATATCGCTGGGAGGGGCGTTGCGCTTGTATAGCTCAAGTAGATTATTGACCGCGTTTATTTGATTAGCCTGCATGCTGCCTAGAGCTCTATTCATCTGCATTCGTGCGAACGTGATGAAAAGCACGCAGACTAAGATGATCGCGATTACAAAAAAAACCGAAATTTTGGTGATTAAGGAGTGTTTCATCCGATGAGCTTGTAGCCGATACCGCGAACCGAAAAGATATGCTTAGGCGCTTTGGAGCTGTCGCCGATCTTGGTGCGTAGGCGTCCGATGATGACGTCTAGGCTCTTTGAGTCCTTATCTTTTAGGCTCTTACAATGGTATACGAGCTGCTCGCGAGATACCGAAAAGCTATGCTGCTTGATGAGGTATTCTAAAATTTCATACTCCGCAGGCGTTAGCACGAGCGATTCTTCGCCGAAGTAAATTTCATGGCGCTTGTCGTCGATACGAAATACGCTATCCGTGGCGGTTTCTTCCTTTTCGCTAGCTTTTTTGTAGCGGCGGATGAGGCTCATGATGCGCGCGTGCATCTCTTTTGGATCATAAGGCTTGGGTAGATAATCGTCCGCGCCGATCTGAAGGCCCACTACGCGATCGCTCACGTCGCTTCTAGCTGAGCTGATGATGATCGGAATGTCGTATTTCTCGCGAATCTCTTTGCAAACCTCAAGTCCGTCCATCCCCGGAAGCGTAAGATCCAAAATCAGCAGATCGTAGTTTTTGATCCCAGCGCTAATGCCCAGATACGGGTCTTCAAAGTTTGTAACTTGGATGTTAAATTTGGCCAGATATTCGGTTAGAAGCTGTGCGAACTCGCTGTCGTCTTCTATCATCAATACATTTATCATTTTTTATCCTTTGCATCGTTGATTTGAAATTTTAAATATTGCATTATACATAAAAATAGTTAAGTCTTAACTTGCGTTTTATTAAATTTAGATAAAATTGCCCCTTTTGTATAGTTTAAGGAGAATTTCGTGGAAGAAGATTATTATGAAATTTTAGGCGTGGCGCGCGACGCGGACGTCGAGACGATAAAAAAGGCATTTCGAAAGCTCGCTTTGGAATTTCACCCCGACCGTAACCAAGGCGACAAGGAGTCGGAGGAGAAATTTAAAAAGATCAACGAAGCGTATCAAATTTTAAGCGACGATCAAAAGCGCAGGATGTATGATCGCTACGGCAAAGAGGGCATCAGCGGCGCATACGGCGGCGCGGGCGGCGGCGGATTCGATTTTAGCTCCATTTTCGGCGATTTTTTTGAGCAAGCATTCGGCGGCGGCGGTCGCTCGACTCGCCCTAGCGATCCATACGGCATAGATACCGAGCTAGCCGTAACGCTGGAGTTTAAAGAGGCTTTAGAGGGCGTACACAAGGAGATAAAATACAAGATCAAAAAGCCGTGCTCCACCTGCGACGCTACCGGCTCGAAGGATAAAAAAAGACATACCTGCTCCGCTTGCGGCGGCACGGGGCGCGTCGCGGTCAGGCGCGGATATATGAGCTTCATCCAAAGCTGCTCCGAATGCGGCGGCACGGGCGAGATCGTAAAAGACAGATGCAAGGATTGCGGCGGCAAGGGCTTTACCGAAGAGGACGTGAGCCTTAAATTTGACATTCCTGCAGGTATCGACGACGGACAGCGCGTGCGCCTAAGCGGCAAGGGCAACGTCTCCAAAACCGGCGAGATCGGGGATCTGTACGTGATAGTGCGTGTGAGGGAAGACAGCCACTTCCTGCGCGACGGAGACGACCTGTATATCGAGGTGCCGGTGTTTTTCACGCAGGCGATCTTGGGCGAGAGTATCGAGGTGCCGACGCCGCGCGGCAAGGCGGAGCTGAAGCTCAAAGTAGGCACCAAGGACAAGCAGCGCTTTACGATCTACGGCGAGGGCGCGCCAAATATCCGCACCAAGAAAAACGGCGATCTGATCGTGCAGGTAAACGTCCAGACGCCTAAGAAACTCAGCGAGAAGCAAGAGGCGCTTTTACGCGAGCTTCAAGAAAGCTTCGGCAGCAAGGGCGGAGACGACGAGGGGATACTCGATAAAATCAAGAATTTTTTCAAGTAAACTGTCTTGATTTGTCTTGATCTGTTTTGAGCGGTGGTCTTGCGGTTTTATTCACTAAAGTACGGGATTTTCGCTTGGAATCTCGCTAAGAGTTTGGATGTAATTTCGGTGTAAATTTCGTGTCTTTATTTGGATAAAATTTAATTAGCATTTAATATTATTTAAATTTAAAGATTATTAATATTAGTAAAGCAAATTAAAATTTTTATAATTAAGAGGTAGGATGATGTTAAAACAAATTTTAAATGTAGCGTTAGCATATGTTGGGGTTATTGTCGGTGCTGGATTATCGTCCGGTCAGGATCTGATGCAATATTTCGTCAGTTTTGGCAAATGGGGTATTCTTGGAGCCGTTATTCTTGGTATCCTCAATGCCGTCTTTGGTAAAATCATTATTACATTCGGTAGTTATTTTAGATCCAATGATCACTTTGAAGTTCTTTCACAAATTGCTGGATCTATCACTAATAAAATTCTTGATATTTCTTTAATTATTTGCTGTTTTGTGGTAGGTTTTGTCATGATTGCCGGGGCTGGATCAAATCTTAATCAGCAATTTGGCATGCCATTCTGGTCAGGAGCACTCCTATGTGCCGTATTGATAATCCTTGTTAGCTTTCTTGATTTTGAAAAAATCACGAATGTGATCGGAATATTTACGCCTATTATTTTTATCATGATTATGATTATGGCAGTGTATACCTTTGCAAGTCAACGTTTTGATTTTAAAGAATTAGAAACAATTGCAAATACAATCTCTACTCCAATGCCAAATATCTGGTTTTCTGTTCTGAATTATTTTTCGCTCTGCGTTATGACAGGTGTATCAATGGCTTTTGTATTAGGGGGATCCATTATGAGGATTGGTGTAGCAGAAAAAGGTGGTACTTTGGGTGGATTTATAATCGGTATTATCATCACAGTTACAACCTGTATCTTATATGCAAATGTAAAACTTGCAACGACTGTTGATATTCCTATGTTGGCTATTGCCAAACAGATTCACCCTGCATTTGCGTTTGTGTATGCACTTGTTATCTTCGGCTTGATCTTTAATACTGCTTTCAGTTTATTCTATGCCTTAGCAAAACGTTTCTCATCTAATCAATCAAAACGTTTTTATCCAATTATGATTGGCACCGTAGTTGTAGGGTATATATTATCCTTTATGGGCTTTAAAAAATTAGTATCGATTATGTATCCAATTCTAGGTTATATTGGTTTTATAATGTTGATGGTATTACTAATTGGGTGGATCAAAGAGAGGTCAAATGTTAAAGATGAGAAGTTTTTGCGTCGCAAGATGATTCGGTTGATCACAAAAAAATATGATGATGAACAGGAATATACGAAGGCAGATAAAGAAAAATTTCAGAAGCTGGGTGAGGATTCAATAGTTGATACTAAAAGTATTAAAAGCGATATCAAAGATCTTGTCAAAGAGCAGTTCACTGATGATAACAAATAAATAAAGTTCAAAAAAATAAAGAAAGAACGATTATTTGAATTGGTTGAATTTTAAAGGGCGGTAAAGGATTTCGCTTGAAATAAAAAGAGCTCGGGAAACCTTGATTAGCCTAATTTAATATAATGATTTTAAAAAGATTAAATCAAACACATTTTCTGTTCTTTATCGTAAAAATTTCAAAATAAAAGCAACTATGAATTTAAAAAGGACAAAGATGGATCGCAAAGATGGGCCTACAAATTTCAAATCCGCGGATGATGAGATGTTTGCGTTTTTATCGAGCTTGGGCGATTGCTGGCAGGTGAGCGAGGGCGGAGCGCGCTTTATAGAGGAGAATTTCGCCTTCATCGGCTCCAAACCCGTCTTGCGGGGATTGAAAGATTACGCGACCGCGGATTGCCTGAGCTTTGCTGATGCTAAGAGCTTCATAGACGCAAACCCCGCGGTAAAAGCGAGGATTTTGAGCGGCGAAATCCACTATCTGGGCGATAGTCTAACGAGCGCCGAGGTTAAATTTGCGCCCGAATACTTTCACGATTTTTTAAAATTTATAATGGAGCAGGTCCCCGAACACCACTATTTTTTCAGCCCTACCGCGCGATGGCTCCTGCTGGTTGCGATGGAGAAATACGTGGAATTTGCGGCTTTAAATTAGCGTTTGAGCCCGCGAAAATTTGCGAAATTTCGCCGCCTGCGCCGCGCGAGTTCGGGGCGGGCTGCGGCCTGCTACGGCAGGGCGAAAGAGGAGTGAAAGATCGGTTGAAATTTATCGACCGCAATGATCGTGCCGCAGCGGCGTGAAATTTAAACGAGCGCCCCGTTCGCAAATTAGCCCTTGCCTAGCTTGATACGTGCCCTGAAATCGGGCATAATCTGCGCAATGAGCGCGTAAAAATCCGCTCCGTGGTTTGCATGGACGAGGTGCGCAAGCTCGTGCAGCACGACATATTCGACGAAGCGCCGATCCCGCTCTATCAGGCTTAGCGAGAAGTTGAGATAGCCCTTAGCGTGGTTGCAGCTGCCCCAACGCGTCTGCATTTTGCGCACCCGCACCCGCGCGATCTTGTGGCCTATTCGCGGCGAAAATTTCTCGATATAGCGTAGGTAAAGCTCAAGCGCAAAGGCCTTTTTAAACGCCGTAAACTCACCCTCGCTCTCGCAAAAGATCACGTCTCGTGACATAAAAATTTTATCTTTAAATTTAGAGCTTTGGATAAAATTTTTGATCGTAAAATCGGGCTCGTCGCGCTCCGCTGCTTGCGCACTTTGTGCTACATTTTGCGGCACGTTTTCGCTCGCGGCTTTTGAAATTTTTTCGCCCGCGACCGAAATTTCTTCACTCATGACAGAGCTAAAATTTGAAATTTCTCCGCTCACAGCGGGTTTAAATTTTAAAATTTCTTCGCCTGCGACAGGTTTAAATTTTGAAATTTCATCCCCTGCGGCAGGGTCAAATTTTACAATTTCACCGCTTGCGGCGGAGTTAAATTTACCTGCGTCGTCGCTTTGTGGAGCGCACCCGTCCGAGTGAAATTTTAAAATTTCACTTCCCGTACCGCCGTCCGCACTGTCATTCATGCCGTTCATGGCATTGTTTGCGCTGCCGCTCACATCGCCGCCGCTACCGCTTATGTCCGCGCCGCTTTGTAAATGGGCTGAATTTACGCCGCCTGCGCCGCTACTCGCATCGCCATTCGCCCAGTTCATGCAGCTCCGCACGACGCCATCGTTTAAATTTTTACTCGCGCCGCAGTTTGTACCGAGCTCGACCTCGCGGCTAAATTTCAGCTTGTAAATTTTGCCTAAAATTCTAACCTGATCGCTTGCTAAGAGTTTGCTTCGCAGCCGCTCTAGCGTTTGGCGGATCCAGCTTTTGTGCTTTAGGATGAAGTCTTTCGCCTGCGCCGCGGTATAGGAGTGCGGCACGCTGACGCTGATCTCGCACTCTTTATTGATGCGGATGCGCGCGTATTTCATCCGCTTAAAGCGCAGACTGATCGGCAAGCCTAGCAAATTTAAACTAACTTTTTGCTCTGCCATTTTTTACTTATCCATCGCGCCGTATTCGCGCTGCCGCGCAGCCACTCGTCACAGAAAAACCCGATCCAAACGCCTAAAATTCCATACCCCAGATGAATGCCCAAAAGCCAGCCCACCGGGATCGATACGCCCCACATAAAGATCACGCCCATCGCAAATGGAAACCTCGCGTCGCCGCTTGCACGCAGGGCGTTTACGAAGACGATATTAAGCGTCCGTCCGAACTCAAGCCCCAGCGTGAGGTAAAAAAGTGGCCGCATGACCTGTTTGTGCGCCTCGCTGAGGCTCAACATCTCCATGATCTGCTCGCGCGCTAAAAACACGATCGCGACGAAAAGCGCCGTCGCCCCGAGCCCGAAGCGCAGCGCGGTAAAAGTGTGCCGGTACGCCTCCTGCGGCTTGGCAGCGCCTACGAGGCGGCCTACGATCACTTCGTTTGCCATACTGATCGCGCTTCCGCCGAAGAAGATGAATGACGAAATTTGAAAATAGATCGTCTGCACGGTAAGGCTCGCCTCGCCCATGCTCGCGACGAAGGCGAATGCGACGAGATACTGCACGATCCACAGCATGTTTTCGCCGGCGCTCGGAAGCCCTACGGATAGAATTTTACGTAGCGTGGCGAACTGAATCTTTAAAAACATCGTGAGGTAAAATTTTATCTTTAGCACCTTCGTGATGATGAGGAAGAATAAAAATACGCCGATCATACGCCCTGCGATCGTGCTCACGCCGATGCCTTCAAGCCCGTAGTACGGCAGTCCGAACGGCCTAAAGAGCACGACGTAGTTGCCCGCGAGCGTTACTAAATTCATCACCACGGAGACTGCGATGATGAAATTTGCGTATCCGTAGACGCGCACGATAGCGCTAAGCACGATCGCGACGGCGTCTATCGCAAAGACGATGCTGATGACCTTAAGATAGATCGCGCTTTCGCTCAAAAGCTCGGCGGGCACCTGCAGCGCGTGCAGCAAAAACGGCGCGCAGCTAAAGACGAAAATGCCGCTGCAAAGCCCAACAAGCGCGTTGAATGCGATGCTCGTGTGGATCGCGCGCATCGCTAGGACTTTGTTTTTCGCTCCGAGCGCCTGCGCTACGAGCACGGAACAGCCAACGGCGAGGAAGCCGAAAACGGTGATGAAGAGCAAAAATATCTCGTTGCCCGCTCCTAGCGCGCCTACTAGCGAGACGTCCACGCGCGAGATCATGTAGGTGTTGATAAACGTAGTTACTAGGCGCAAAAACATATCGACGTAGATTGCGAGCGAGAGCCTTAGCAGCGAGATTTCTTTCATATTTTGCCTTTATTTGGGGGAAATTGTAGCCGAAAATTCTTTTAGGTTTGCTTTTGCGCAGGGGGCGAGTGGGGTTGTTTTCGCGCGCCGTGCGATATGCGTAAAATTAGAATTTACGGCGCCGCGCGCGAATATGCGGCGATTTATCGGGGACGAGCGGTTTTTTCTTTGGCGCTGTAGTGGCGGCGAATGGGTGGTTTTAATAAACGGAGCGCGGAATTTAAACGCAGATGTTTTTAAACAAGCGTCAAGTTATCTCAATAAATTTTGCTTAAATATCGCCAGGATAACGATCGTATCGTTGGGTTCGTCTATTAGATACGGGATTACGAAACCCTTGAATATGAAATCTCTAATTTTATCATCGTCAAAGCTTTTTGATCTACGAGATTTATACGGCATAAAGCCAAGCTCGCCTGCTCGCGCAAAAAGCTCGTTTTTAAAATTTTCCGCCGCATCCTCTGAGTGCTCTGCGATAAATTCTACTATTTTGCTAAGCTGCGCACGAAATCTTTTAGACTGGATTATTTTCAATTTTTCCAGCCCTTGCCTAGCTCCTCGAAGCCGCTTAGATCGCCGTTTGCATATGATTTTAAATCTGCATCCATTCCGCTTTTTATCTCGTCGTAACTTTCGCCGGATTTAAACTCCGATATAATCATTTCTAAATTTTTCTCGCCGCTTAGAGTGATCTGCGCGGAGGGATCGATCTTTAAAAAAAGTTTCTTAAAAGTTTCGAGAGTATCGCGATCGACGCCGCTTTGGATCTGCATAGTGATCATTTTGGCTCCTTAAATTTTAGCGATTATAGCAGCTCATAGCTAAATTTAAAATTCCAACCGTTTTAGAGCCAAAGCTCAATAAAATTTTAAAATTTATGCCCGCTAGATCGAATTTCGCTTCCTCATATGAACCGTTAAGTGCTCCGACGCGTCCTTAAAGCCGCACTTTTGTAGGAATTCTCCGGCGCCCTCAGCCTTGTGTAGAGGGGTCACGACAAAGGTGGTGGTGTGCGCAAAGCGCTTATTAAAGGCATTTACGAGCGCCGTACCGATACCGCGCCTTTGATAATCCTTATGAACTATCACGCAGTAAAGATAGCTCGTAGCGAAGTTGTCGCGGTCGCAAAACGCCTCCAGCACCCCCACGGTCTTGCCTTGCGTTTTGGCGATCGCCACGTAATCATAGGTTCGCCACACCCTGTATGTCTCGTGCGGCGGCACGGAGGCTGTGTTTTGCTCCGTATCCCAGCGACCTCGATCATTATCTCATCCAGATCGCTAGGCTTAAAATCGGCGGAATTTTCTAAAATTTCAAACTCCATCTTCGCTCCTTAATTGAAATAGTTTTTCAAATCGCAAGTATATCGCCGTAGCTTTAAAACGGCATTAAATATCAATTAGCGGCTCTTTCGGCGAGGTTTAAATTTTAAAATTTAAAGGCGCGGCAGGGCGCGGAGCGCAAATTTAAACCCGAATTAAAATCTAACTATTTACCGCAATTTGATATAAACTCGGCAAAATTTTCCCAAGGATCCCCGATGCAAACGCTTGATTTTCACGTCCATCTGCTAAGCAAGGAGGTGCGCTTCGACCGCCCTTACGACAGGCTCGCGCTGCGCCTTTTCGGCAGGCGCTTCGGCATAGACGTATCGCGCGCGATCAAAGAGCCCTATGAAGCCTATGTGGACGCTCTTCTAAGCGGGCTTAGAGCTTCGAAATACGTTAAAAAGGCGGTGCTTTTCGGCGTGGATGCTAAATTTAGCGACGCGGGCGAGCTAATCCATCGCGATAAGACCGTCTGCGCGGACAACGACAGCGTGTTTGAAATTTATCAAAAAAACCCTGATCTCATCGTGCCGTTTTTTAGCATCAATCCGAAGCGAGCGGACGCGCTAGATGAGATCGATCGCTGCTTCGAGCTCGGATTTAAGGGGGCGAAATTTTTACAAAATTATTGGGATCTGGATACGAGGCTGCCTCGCTACGTGCCGTATTTTGAAAAGCTCGCCAAGCTCGGCTTGCCGCTGGTGATCCATGTCGGCAACGAAAGCTCGGTGCCGAGCACTCGCCGCTGCGAGGCGCTGGAGATGATCTACGCGCCGCTTGAGTTGGGCGTCATGACGGTGTGTGCGCACATGGCGATTAACTACGAATATTCGCATATTTTTCGTGCGCTCTCGCGCCGCCCGCGAAATTTCGGACACGATTATTTCGCGCTTTTAGCGCTTCTGCGCACGCACAAGAACCTCTACGCCGATGTTTCGGCGCTGATGACGCCAGTGCGCGCGAAAGCCCTGCCGCACCTGGCGAGCCAAACGGACGTGCATTCGCGCCTGCTTTACGCTTCGGACTTTCCGGTGCCGTATTCTGCGATATACAACACCTACGATCTGCGCCTGTCGCAGCGTATCGCGCTGCATAAAGAGCCCAATCCTTTCGATCGCAACGCGCGCGGACTGCTTGCATATTTCGGCGAGGATAGCGAACTGTGGAGCAACTACAAAAAAATTCTGCCCTTTGCGTAGACGGTGAAATTCGGGCGTGCGGTTAGAATTCGGTGCATTTGTAGCTTTTCGCAGTTGGTTCCGAGCAAATGTAGCAAATGACATAGTGAGCGCGAGTAATGGAGCGGTCGGCGCTGTCTGTATAGCGAGAGAAAAGGCGAAACGTGCGTCGGGCAAAGCGCTCAGTAGAGAACTGATAATTAAGCATGTACCGCGAAATTTCACAGGGCAAAATTCCGCATATTACGCCGCCGCAAATTCGGCAGGTAACGGCTAAGTGCGCCCGCGCCGACGCTAAATTTTAAAATTTAAACCTAGCGGCGCGTATCGTAGCGCCAAAGCCTCTTTGGCGCTACGCAAATTTTGAAATTTCGGCGGTAAATTTAGCCCGCCGGTAAACTAAACAAAACGGCGGGATCATACACGGCGACGCACTGCTGTTTAAATTTAGCTTGCAGGCACGCTAAATCTTAGCCGCGACACAATTTGCTTTAAATTTTACAACGACGACTCGTTTTAAGTTTCAAACCGCTAGCGCAACCTGCAAAAATTTAGCGGCAGTCTGCTTGAAATCCGCATACACCACGCCGCCTGCGCCGCATCGGCGCCGCGTCGTATGATTTACGCTCAAAGCTGCTAAAATACCAACGACGCTCCGTGTTGTTAGTGTACTTATGGCGGAACTACCGCTTTACGCGAGTATAGTATGACGACGCGCTGTCCTATTCGCGCCGAATTGCGCTGCACCATCCTTGCCACACCGCTTGCGCTATAAAATTTTAATGCGAGTTTGTTTTAAATTTCATTACATCGCGTGAGAAACCGTTGCGCGAAAAATTCTAGCGACGGCTCGCTTTAAATTTACGCTTCGTGTCGCTTCTCGGCTCGTCTATTCAATCTCTCGCAGTTCCTATTCTGTCGCGCCGTGAAATTTTAAAATTTCCCCTGAATTTTAAGAATTTACGAGGCTTAAAATCGCCTTTGAAATTCTTGCGATCTCATCTTGCATATGCCCGCCCGGATTTTGCTCAAACTCCGCTTTTGCGCCCGCACCGCGGCATTTTGCGATGAAATTTCGCGCCGTCTCGCCGCAGAGTGCTCCGCGCGGATTTTTCGGGTTCATCTCGGCCTCGCCCAAGGACGCGTAGACGTGCGCCAGCCCCCTTTGCGGCGAGTGTGCGGCGACGAAGGCGTCAAATCCGCCGAACCAAAACGACGCCGAGACGCAGGCGATCTTTTGAAATTTATCGCTTGCAAACGCCGCGTACGCGCTAAAGAGCCCTGCCAGCGAGTATCCCGCGCACGCTCGCCACGCAGGTTTGCCCGCGCCGAATACGTGCCGCTCGATACGCGGGATCAACTCGTCCGCAAATTTTTCTAAGTGCGCCGCGCCGCCGCCTGCGAAATCGTGTACCCCCTTAAACGGCGACTTTGCCGCCCATGGGCTAAGCTTATCGCCCCACTGCGCCTTGTTTAGATAGATCGCCGCAAGCACGAAATCCGCGCCTCGCGAGACGAGTTCGTAAATTTCGCCCACACTGGCCGCGCTAAACTCCAGGGCGTGCAGGTAGATGATCGGCACGGCATCCAAGCGGGGCGAGGCGGTTTGTGCGGACGCGGTGAGCGCTGTATTCTGCATCGATGACGCGGACGAAATCGAGTCGATAGCCGCCGTAAATTCTGGTCTAGTATCTAGCACGAACGACGTATCAGGCGAGCAATGCGGGGCGAAAATTTCTACGCGCAGGCCGTTAAATTCCAAACTTTGCATCGCTAAACCTTTAGAAGTTATTAAAATTTAATAGAATTTTGTGTAAAATCATTAAATTTAACACTAGAGGAACTTAAAATTGGCTTTGATCGAGCTTATCGATGTTGCGAAAAAATTCGGCTCTCACGTCGTTTTAGACGGCGTAAATTTTGCACTGGACGCTAACGAGCGCGTCGCCGTGATCGGCAAAAACGGCGGCGGCAAGTCCACGCTGATGAAGATAATTGCAGGTCTGTGCGAGATCGACGAGGGACGCGTGATCACTCAAAACGGGCTAAATATCCAGATGCTCGCTCAAACGCCGAAATTTGAAGACAATCTCTCGGTCAAAGACGCGCTGCGACGGGAACTAGCCGAAATTTACGCCGCTTTGGACGAATACGACGCGATCTCGAGCGAAATTGCTGCGCAGCCCGAAAACAAGGAGCTTTTGGCGCGGCAAGACGAGCTGATTAAATTTATCGAGGCCAAGGACGGCTGGCAGATCGACAATAAGATCGAGCAGGTGCTGCAAAATTTCGGGCTTAAGATTTACGAAAACCGCTCCGTCTGTACGCTTAGCGGCGGCGAAATTCGTCGCGTGGCGCTAGGCGCGCTGGTGCTTAAAAAGCCCGACGTGCTGCTGCTGGACGAGCCCACGAACCACCTCGACGTCTATATGGTGAAATTTCTAGAGGACATGCTGCTTAGCTCGAAGCAGACGATCGTTTTTATCAGCCACGATCGCTACTTCATCGACCGCTTGGCGACGCGCAGTATCGAGATCGAAGAAGGTAGAATTTCAAATTTCGACGGCGGATACGAGAACTATCTGAGGCGCAAGCAGGAGATGCTTGCTTCGTTCGAGAAGTCCCACGAGACGCTGCTTAAACAGCTGCGTGCCGAGGAGGAGTGGCTGCACCGCGGCGTAAAGGCGCGCCTAAAGCGCAACGAAGGACGCAAGGCGCGCATCATGCAGATGAGGCAGGATGCGAAGAAAAATCCGGGCGCGATCCGTCGCGTGCGGCTCGAGCTGGAGCGCGCGAGCAGGAGCTTTAACGGCACGGGCGGCGACAATCGCAAAAAGATGCTCTTTGAATGCACGAATATCGGTAAAATTTTAAACGGCAAGGTGCTTTTCAAGGGCTTTTCGGCGCGGGTTTTGCAGGGTGAGCGCATTGGTATCGTAGGCGCTAACGGCGCGGGCAAAAGCACTTTGCTTAAAATTTTACTCGGCCGCAGTAAGATCGATGCGGGCGAGATCAAACGCGGCGAGATCAGGATCGGCTACTTTGATCAGACCCGCAGCGGTATCACGGATGATAAAAGCATAATCGAAATTTTCTGTCCCAACGGCGGCGATCACATAAGCGTCCGCGGCAGCTACATGCACGTCTATGGGTATTTGAAAAATTTCTTGTTTCCGAAGGAGTTTTTGGATAAGCCCGTGGGCGTTCTTAGCGGCGGCGAAAAGAACCGTCTGGCGCTTGCCAAGCTCTTTACCGAGCAGTACGATTGCCTGATCTTGGACGAGCCGACGAACGATCTTGATATAGCGACGATCAATATTTTGGAGGACTACCTGCTAAGCTTCGAAGGTGCGGTAATAATCGTAAGCCACGATCGCTATTTTATCGATAAGATTACAAATAAGCTTTGGGTTTTTGAAAAAAACGGCGTCATCGATCAAATTCAAATGCCCTATTCGCAGTATTTGGAGTTTGAAGACGAGATGGCGGAGATTGATCAGATCGAGGCCGACGCTGGCGCGAGCGCGGACGAAGGCGGCCGCGAAAATAAAAAGGAAAAAACGAGCGCCGCGAAGCTTAGCTACAAACAGAATAAAATTTTAGAAGAGTACCCCGCTAAGATCGAGGCTATCGAGGCGCGCATAAAGGAGCTAAATCACGCGCTTTCGACGCCTGAAATTTATCAAAAGCTCGGTATGCAGGGGCTTTTTGAAGAGCTTGAAGAAAAAAGAGGAACGTTAAACAGTATGGAAAATGAATATTACGAAGTGCTTTCGCTCGCCGAGAACCTAAAGTAGGCGCGATGGTTTGGTTTTTGATCTTTTTATACGCGCTTTACACGATTTATAAAATTTCGCTCGATCTACTTGAGCTAAGCTTCATCCGCGCCAAGCTAAAAGGGCCTGCGGTGGTGCTTATCGAGGAGGATTATCGCAAGGCGGGCGAGGTCGGCGCGGTAAATTTAAAATTTAATATATTTTCGCACTGCTTTTCGTTTGCGGTGGCGCTTATTTGGATACTTGCGGGCGCCGGCGCGTTACAGCGCGCGATATATGATCTAGCGGGCGATGGAATTTTGGCGGGGAGCTGCTTTGTAACGGCGTTTTTAATCATCGGCGGCGCGATATCGCTTCCGCTTGAGATTTACAAAACCTTCGTCAAAGACAGGCGCTTAGGCTTTTCCACGATAACGCCCGCCGTTTTCGTAAAAGACGCGCTAAAATCGCTCGCGCTCACGCTGGTTTTTGGCTTTGCGGTAGCCTCTGCGCTCGTTTTTTGCGTAAACAGCCTGGGTGCGCACTGGTGGGTCTGGGGCTTTTTGCTAAGCTTCGGCATAGTTTTACTGATAAATTTAATCTATCCGACCGTTATTGCGCCGCTGTTTAATAAGATGCAGCCGCTAGAGCACGGCGAGCTAAAAGAGCGCATAGAGGGGCTTTTGCAGCGCTGCGGCTTTAAAAGTAGCGGCGTTTTTACGATCGACGCGAGCAAGCGTGACAAGCGCCTAAACGCCTATTTCGGCGGCTTCGGCGCGACGAAAAAGGTCGTGCTTTTCGACACGCTCATAGAGAAGCTTAGCGAGGATGAAATTTTAGCCGTTTTAGGGCACGAGCTCGGGCATTTCAAACACGGCGACATTTTTAAAGGCTTAGCGCTTAGCTTCGTGCTTTTGGGCGCGACGTTTGCGGTATTCGGAAACCTTCCCGCAGGCGTATTCGGCGCGCTAGGACTTAACGCAGACGGCGGCGCGACGTTGGTTTTTATGATTTTGTTTGCGCCGATCTTGCATGCATTTTTTGAGCCTGTAATCTCCAAGCTTAGCCGCATGCACGAATTTAGCGCGGACCGACATGGCGCTAGCATGCAGGATAAAGAGAGCATGATCGGCGCGCTAAAGAAGCTGGGCAGCGAAAACAAGGCGTTTCCGCTCGCTCATAAAATTTACGCCGCGGTGTATCATTCGCATCCGAGCCTGTATGAGCGCATAAGAGAGCTTGATGAGGATCGCTGAGGCGCTAAGATGGGGGCTGGAGCAGTGCGGCTCAAAATACGTCGCGCGCGAAATTTTAAAGCTTTGCGAGCATCTTAGCAGCGAAGAGCTCGTGCTAAAATGCTCGGAAGAGCTCGCGCACGAAGCGGAATTTCGCGCCAAGATAGCCGAGTTCAAAGACGGTCGCCCGCTTGAATATATCACGCAAAGCTGCGAGTTTATGGGCTTTAAATTTTACGTCGACGAGCGGGTGCTGATACCGCGCTGCGAGACCGAAATTTTAGTGAAAAAAGCTCTTGCTTTGGCGCAAAGCTTGGGTGAGCCGCGCATTTGCGAGATCGGCACGGGCAGCGGTATAATCGCTATCTGCTTAAAAAAACTCCTTCCTTCTTGCCGTATCACGGCTAGCGACATTAGCGCGGATGCGCTTGAGGTGGCGCGCGCAAACGCCGCAAATTTGGGCGCGGACGTCGAGTTTCTGCGCTGCGCCTACGCGGATGAGATCGCGGGCGAGTTTGATCTCATCGTCTCAAATCCCCCATACATCGCAAACTCCTACGCATTGGACGCGCGCGTGCTGCAAGAGCCGAAGGCGGCGCTGTTTGGCGGCGAGCGGGGGGATGAAATTTTAAAACGCATCGTGCTGATCGCCGCACGGCGCGCAAAATTTCTAGCCTGCGAGATGGGCTACGATCAAAAGCAGAGCCTATCGGCGTTCTTGCGCGAGCAGGGCTTTAGAGCGGAATTTTACAAAGATTTAGCGCAGTTTGATCGCGGATTCGTCGCGCGAAATTTAAACAAATCGTAGGCGCGTCGTGCAAAGCTCGCAACTACGCAGGCTGCTTTATTACAAAGCGTTCGGCTACCGCTACGTAGGCGCCGAAATTTTAAGCGGCGGCGCGCGATTTTTCAAGGCGCTGGATACGCTAAAATCCGCTACCTCCGAGTGCAATCTCTGCGAGCTTGCCAAAACGCGCACGAGCTCTAGCGAGCAAAATTTTAAAAATTTCAAAACTCCCGCGAACGTAAAACTTATGATCGTAGCTCTCGCGCCGGGCGCTAACGAGGGTTTTGGCGGCGGTTTGGAGGCTGAAGTAGTAGCGGCGCTAGATCAAATTTGCGCGCCGGAAGAAATTTATTTTAGCTTTCTGATAAGGTGCGCGGTGCCGCAAAATAGGCGCATAAGCTCGGAAATAATTTTAAAATGCGCGCCCTATCTGACCGACGAAATTAAAATTTTAAAACCCAAAGTCGTGCTCTGCCTAGGGGAACTCTGCTGTAAAATCGTGCTGCGAAACGGCGATCTGGCGGGCATGGATACGCTGCACGGCTCGGTCTTTAACGAGGGCGGCATCAGCTTCGTGCCGAGCTTCGATCCCGCATTTATCGCGCAAAATCCGAGCAAGGCGGAGCTTTTCAAAGTGGATCTGCAAAAGATAAAAGAGCTGCTGTGAAGCGCATTTTGGCGCTTTCTTTGCGCGCCGTTTTGATTTTGCGCGCGGCTTTTGCGCGGGCGCCTAGTTTGTGGATTGCGCCTATGCGGATGAGATCGCTGGCGAGTTTGATCGGCTTAAATTTCGCGGACAAGCGGGATTTGGCGAAAAAATACGGACTCAATCTGCGCGGGTTTAAATTTAAAAGCGAGAAAATTTCATAAAGCGGCGGAGCGGGGCAAAATTTAACGCCATTGCAAAATTTCGATATTTCAAATTTTGTTTTCTATCTAGCTATCTCGGGTGTGTGAGGGGTTTATGTCGCGACGTAGCGTTAAATTTAAACCTTAACGCCGAGCGAAATTCTATGTAGTAAAATTTTATCTAGCCTGCAAATTTTATTTTGCCTAAGAGCTCTGCGCATTCTTAATATTTTACGCCGAAGCGGTCTGCGCTATGTTTGCACCGCACGACTAGGTAAATTTGAACTCGCGAAATAAATTTATCTCAAAGATTTAAAAAATTCTAAAATTTCGGCGCTAAATTTGATCGGCCTGCCGTCTTTTACGAAGGCGATTTTTACGTCCTGCACGTATAAAAGCTCGCTGAAATCCATGTTTTTAATATCTTTGATCTTATAAATTTCTTGCCGCAAAAGGGCGCTGGCGTTTTTAAGCGCGGCTAGGCTCGTGCGAATTTCAAGCGTGTCGCCGAGGCGCGCGGGGCGGAGGAATTTAGCGCAAAGCTCGCTAACTACGAAGTGTGCGTCCTCACGCGCGAAGTCCACCCCAGCCTGCATAAGCGCCTCGCTGCGTGCCCGCTCGCAAAATTTAATGTAGTTGGCGTGATACACGATGCCCTGCGCGTCGGTATCTTCGTAGTAAATTTTAATCTGCATCGGCTACGCTTTGCTCCGGTGCTGCCTTTTTTGCGGCGAGGGCGGGGAGGATTTTTGCGAAAAATAGCACCGTTTGAAACACGATGATGAGTTTCATGCACCACTCGCTAGCCGCGTGGATTTGGGCAAATTCCGGCGTCATCGTCGCTTCTGCACCGATCTTTTGGGCATTTATGACGTAGTCGGTAAAGTAAAGTACGAAAAGTAGGGCAAGTATGATATTTATGAGCGTCAGCATCAAGGTCGAAAGGCGCAAGCGAAAGGATTGCGATTTGTTGTTGTTGAAATTTATCATCTCAAAAACGAGGCAGATGATCGAGACTGCGATGAGGATGCCGCCGTATTTTACGAAGATCTCGCTCATTAGCTTGCCGCTTTGAAAGTGCGATAGCACGCCCTCTCCGATAATCTGCTGCGGGAAAAATACCACGGGCGCGACGAGTGCGCCGAGCGAGAGCTCGATGCCGATAAGGGCCGCGATGATGAAGATATAGATAGAAAAAATTGCGCGCATAGAAATCCTTTTAATTTTGATAAATTTTAAATCGGACGTGATTATAGCGAAATCTTATAATCGTGCGCTTAAGTGTTTTGCAAGCGGGTTTTTGGACAAATGGGCGCGGTCGTCGGTCGCAAATATGATGAAATTTTTAATTTTTGGATGCGGCGGCATGCGAAATTTATAAAATTTTTGTTGGAGGGCGGAGAAGAAATTTTGTATTAAAACGCACTGCGGCTAAAATTTCATTATGAAATTTAAAATTTTCCAAATCGTTTTTTTAAAATTTCTAATGCCTATTCAGCCCCCTTTAAGCATCACTCTTGTATAATCACAATTCTGTTTCGCACCG
>CAUSCW010000031.1:0-21212 GCA_963530195.1 uncultured Campylobacter sp. | reverse complement strand
GCGAGAATGAAGTCTGCGTGATAAAATTTGACGCAGATGAGCCGTTTTACGCGCTAGATCCTAAGATCGAGCTTCTTAGCTTGGATTTAGGAGTGGGCGATTTGGGAGTATTTGGCAATATAAAAAAGCGCTACGATAAAATTTTAGCCTTGCATAGGCTTCTAAAAAGTCGTAAATTTGACGTCGTAATCTCGTTTTTAGATAATACCAATGTCCTTACGCTTATCGCAAATCTTGGAGTTGGGCAGAAAATCATCGTCTCCGAGCACACCAATCATCGCTTTTTAAAAAGTCCGATCTGGCGAGCGCTCAAGCGGATCTTTTATCCGAGGGCTGCAGCTCTTAGCGTGCTTAGTAAATTTGATCTGGATCATTACACATATGTGCAAAATCGCGTGATTATGCCTAATCCGATGTTTGAGATCAGCCATGCTAAAGAGGCTCGCCCGCCTAAAGAAAATATCATCCTAGCGGCCGGCCGGCTCAATGTCTATAAGGGCTTTGATGTCCTTCTTAAGGCACTTGCGCTTGTAAATTTCAATCTTTTAAAAGAGTGGAAGGTGGTGATCGCAGGCGACGGAGAGGAGCGAAAGAGCCTTGAAAGCCTAGCTGCGAAGCTGCGCTTAAATGTGCAGTTCATCGGCTTTGTGCGCGATATCGAAAGCTTATATGAACGCGCTAAAATCGTAGTCGTAACCTCCAAGATGGAGGGCTTTTGCAATATCTTGATGGAGAGTATATTTTTCGGCACCGCTAGAATTTCTACAGATTGCATCGCAGGTCCTAGCGAGCTTATAAGCGACGGCGTAGATGGGTTTTTGTGCCCTGTAGGCGATAGCGCGAGTATTGCTAAAAAGCTTGAAATTCTAATGAGCGACGAGAAGCTACGCGAGCGGCTCGTGCAAAACGCCTCCAAGCGCGAGGAGAGCTTTAAAATTGAAACGATCGGGCGACGCTGGCTGGATTTCATAGCCGCTACGATACACAGAGAGGAATAATGAGCGAAAATCCCCTAATCTCGGTCATCATCCCCGTTTATAATGTCAAAGAATTCCTGCGCGCTTGCGTGGAGCGCATCACGGCACAGACCTATACGAATTTAGAAATTTTGCTCGTAGATGATGGATCAAATGACGGCAGCGAGGCGATTTGCGACGAATACGCTGCACGCGATCCTCGTGTGCGAGTGCTGCATAAACCAAACGGCGGACAGGCTAGTGCACGAAACGCCGCTTTGGATGTCGCTCGCGGGGAGTTTATCAGTTTCGTAGACAGCGACGATTTGATAAGCCTTGATTTGATTGAGACGCTTTTTCGCCTGACGCAGAAATTTTGCACCAAAATCGCTATGTGCGGCTACGCGGCATTTAGCGACGAGAGCGAAATAAATAATTTCAAGGCGGCTTTAAATTCTAAAGAAAATCAAAATTCTAAAGAGATTAGCGATCCAGGAGGAGCTGCAAATTCGAATGCCAACGCAGGCGAATACAAAATATCGCCGCAAGAGCTTTTTAGACGCAGCTGCACGCAGGATCCGTATTTTAGCACCGCGGTTTGGCGCGCGCTGTTTGCTCGCGAAATTTTCACTGCTTTGCGCTTTCCTGCGGGGCAGATCTATGAGGATGTGGCGATATTTTTTGATATTTTTAACGCTTCTATTACGGCGTGCACGGATGAAATTTTATATTTTTACCGCGTAAGGGCGGGCTCGACCGTAAACTCATTTGCGCGCAGGCATCTTGCGGTCATCGCTGCGGTGCGCCGCTATACTGAGGCGATCGCTGCGAATTATCCAAGCTTGGCGCGTGAGGCTAATTTTACTCGCTGCGAGTCCGCGCTGAATACGGCGTTTTTAATCATCAAATCAAGCTTTGGCGCTGCAAGCTCCGATGGGGATGCGACTTCTCCTTCCGAGGCTAATACGTGCAGCTTGGCAAATGAGGCGGATTTGCGTGGCGCTGATAGTTTATCTTGCGCATGCGGTAAAAATTCTGCAGTTAAAAATTCCGCCGGGCAAAATTATATGCGAAATTCTAAGCAGAATTCCGCGTCGCAAAGAAAGACCGCAGATCCTCGCTCTCCTTTAAGCGCTGCAGAAGCTGCGGATCAGATCCGCTCACTGCACGCTTTGGTGCGCGAGCGGCTGGATTTTGGATTTTTCGCAGCGCATGCAAGCCGCACGCAGACGCTGATGATGGTCTTATTTTACGCTAGCCCTGCGCTTTTGCGGCTATTTTATAAAATTTATCGGAAGCTAAAATGAAAATTTTATTCGTCATCGCAGCTCTTAGAAACGGTGGCGCCGAGCGCGTGCTTCAGGTTTTGGCGAACCATTTTGCGCGCGCAAACGACGTTACGATCGCGATTTTGGAAAACGACGAGGGCAGGTATAAATTTAGCGAAAAGATAAAATTTTTGCATCTAGATGTTTATAAAAATGGCGGCAGGTTCGATAAATACAGAATTTTGCGCGAGTGTTTCAAGCGCGAGCGCCCAAGCGTCATCATCAGCTTTATGGACTGGACGAACGTAGCGTGCGTGATCGCAAGCTTCGGGCTAGGCATCCCGCTCATCGCGACCGAGCACAACGCGCACGATTATCTGCCAAGCGGGCTTTTTAGCCGCGTGCGCGATCTGTGCTATAAAAAAGCAGACGCGCTTACGGTGCTTACGCGTTCGGACTTTGAGTACTATTCGCGATTTGTCAAAAACTGCTTCGTCGTGCATAACCCTTTTTTCGGCGAGATTTGCGATACCAATGGCGCTAAGCGAAATGTGATCTTAAGCGTCGGCAGGCTCGAGCCCGTAAAGGGGTATGAAATTTACTTTGATGCGCTAAGCAGGATCGATAAAAGCCTGCTTGCTAAGTGGGAAATTTTAATCGCGGGCGATGGCTCGCTGCGCGAAAGCTTGCGCGAGCTCGTGGCGCAGCTCGGGCTTGAAGTGCGATTTTTAGGGCACAAGCAGGACGTTAGCGAGCTGTATAAAGAAGCCAAAATTTTTATGCTAAGCTCGCTTAATGAAGGGCTTTCAAACGTGCTGATCGAGTCTACGTTTTACGGCTGCGCACGGCTTAGCAGCGATACGGCGGGCGCAAAAGAGCTCATAAAAGACGGCTTTAGCGGCATTTTGTTTAAATGCGGCGATGCGAATGAACTTGCGAGCAAGCTTGAAAATTTGATGCGCGATGAGGCGCTGCAAAAGCGGCTGGTGCAAAATGCAAATGAGAATTTAGATGAGTTTTCGCAGGAGCGTATCGTCGAGCTCTGGCAGGGCTTGATCGATCGGTTTGCGCGCAAATAGTAGCGCTGTTTATTACGTCGCAGCGGCGCGCAGGGATTAAATTTAAACTTCGGTGTGCTAAGATGGGCTCTTGCGCCCAAGCGTATCGGCGCGGCTAAATTTACAAAGCCGCATCGCGCGATGAAATTTAGCCGCTTAGAACAGCGCAAAATACGCTAAATTTAAACGGAGTGCGCGGCGTATGCTCGCATAAAAAGCGGAACTAAAGCTTAAATTTAGGGTGCGGCAGCGATATTTAAAAGGTAAAGGGATGAAGAAATTAAGCGTTTTTATATATTCGATGGCAGGAGGCGGCGCCGAGCGCGTCGTAAGCAACCTCTTAGGCGAGCTTACGGCACGCTACGAAGTGCATCTGGTGCTGATGAACGAGAGGATTTTTTATGAAATTCCAAGCGGCGTGCAGATCCATTTCATCGAAAAATCAGCCCCTTTTGAAAACGGGCTGCTGAAGCTTGCAAAGCTGCCGTTTTTGGCGCTGCGATACAAAAAACTATGCGAGCGCCTGGGTATCGACATCCACTTCGTTTGGATGAACCGCCCGTGTTACGTGGCGGCGCTGGCGCGAGTTTACGGATTGGGCGGAACGATGATTTTTAACGAATGCTCGACGCCGTCGGTGCTGTATAAAGAGCCGAGCTTTAAATCCAAAATTTCAAAGCTTCTGCTGCGCAAGCTCTATCCGAAGGCCGATTTTATCTTCCCTAATTCGCTCGGCAATCTGCGCGATCTGGCGGATAATTTCGGAATTGACGAGCGCAAGATGAGCGTGCTGTATAACGCGATCGATCTTGATGAGATAGGCCGCAAAGCTAGCGAGCCTATCGCGCAGGAGCGGCCGTTTTTCCTAAGCGTCGGCAGGCTCGATGCAGGCAAAAACCACGCGCTTTTGATCCGCGCGTATGCAAATTTAAAAAATAACGACAAAGACCTGCTGATATTGGGCGACGGCGTGCTGCGAGCCGAGCTTGAGGCTCTGATAGAGAAGCTCGGCTTAAGCGGCCGCGTGAAGCTTTTGGGCTTTGACGCAAATCCGTATAAATATATGGCTAGATGCTATGCATTCGTCTTCGTAAGCCTTTTTGAGGGGTTTTCAAACGCCCTCATCGAAGCACTTGCGTGCGGCAAGCTCGTGATTTCAAGCGATCATCAAAGCGGCGCGCGCGAGCTTATGGGGCAGAGCGAATGGGGCGTGCTAGTAGGCGTAAACGATCTAGAAAGCACTCAAGCGGCGATGCAAAAAGCGCTGGATGATGAAAATTATGTAAAATTTTATGAGAAAAAGGCTAAAATTAGAGCTTCGTTTTTCGATAAAAAACGGATAGCAAACGAGCTGATCGCAAAAATAGAACAAATCGACGAAGGAAAATAGGCGTGGGTGAAGAAAAAAAGGCTTTTAGCGTCAGAGAGATCGACGAAGGATCGGACGATCAAAAAGGCGCGCAATCAATGGGTGCCGATAAAGCTGCCTTAAGCGAAAATTTCGCTAGTGAGGGAAATTTTGACGCAGAGTATTCCGCAAGCGGCGGAGAGAATTTTAGCGGCGAAAATGCCGCAATTGAGGGTAGCGAGGATACCGCGCCTCAGAGCGATAAAAATTCTGCGCTTGATGCAAAAAATTCTGCGAGCAAAAATTCCGCGCACGCCGGCGTTAAAAATTTAAGCGACGATCAAGCGCACGCTGTTTCTGCAAAAATGCGAGCACAAAAAAAATCCAAAAAGACTAAAAAATCAAGCGGACGAAATTCTACCTCGGTAAATTCTGAAAATTCCGCAGGCGCAAATTCTACAAACTCAAATTTGAAAGGCACTGCGAATTCCACGAGCAAAAATTCTATAAATAAAAATTCCGCTGGCACTGCGAACTCTACAAATAAAAATTCCGCAAAAGCCGCTAATTTGGCTAAATTTAAAAATGCGAATTCCGCAAGTGCTTTAAATTCTACAAACGGCATAAATTCTGATAATTCTAAAAGCTTTACAGCAGAAAATTCCCAAAATTCTAAAGATCAGGCAGCTGGCGCGCTTCCTACTAGGCGCAGAATTTTTGGCTTCATAAAAAATTATGAGTTTTCAAAGCATATTTTGCTGATGATTTTGTTTGCGTTTGCCTTTAGCGTGGCGTTTCGCATGTGGTGGGTGCACTGGGCGAGCGGATTTCCGAACTACTTTTTTTGGGATGGCGAGCTGATGATAAACACCAACGACGGCTACGCCTTTGCAGAGGGCGCGCGCGACCGACTCGCCGGCTTTCATCAGCCCAACGATCTTAGTTATTTTAGCGCGCCGCTT
This sequence comes from uncultured Campylobacter sp., assembly GCA_963530195.1. Lineage (GTDB taxonomy): Bacteria > Campylobacterota > Campylobacteria > Campylobacterales > Campylobacteraceae > Campylobacter_B. The sequence goes on along the minus strand of CAUSCW010000031.1, from coordinate 15,620 downwards.
TCGATCGTGACGGCGTTTTTGGCTGAAATTTTGCCCTTTAAAATCGAGACGATATTCGTTTATCTGCCGGCTTTGTTTAGCTCGCTCATCGTAGTGCCGATCTTGCTTATCTCAAGTGAGTTTCGCTGCATGCGCGCAGGCTTCATCGGCGCGCTTGTCGCGAGCGTGGCGAATAGCTACTATAACCGCACAATGGCTGGGTATTACGACACCGATATGCTAAATATCGTGCTTGCGATGTGCATTTTGTGGGCGCTCATCCGTATCTGCACGCGCGGTTCGCGCAGCACGCTGTTTTGGCTGGGTGCGTTTGTGATATTTTATATGTGGTGGTATCCCTCAAGCTTCTCGCTAAATTCTATGATGCTCGCCATGTTTTTCGCCTATACGCTGATTTTTAAGCGAAAAAGTAGAGTAAATTACGAAGCGATGATCATCTTTTTGATTGCGCTTTGCTCCACGCCGCTGGTAGCTAAAATTTTAATCTCGCTTACGCTATTTTGGCTCTTTGCATTTAAAGGAAAGCTATTAAATTTTAAAATTTTAGCGATTATCGGCGCGCTTGCCGTAGTCTTTTTCGTCGCAAACGGAGGTCTTAGCCCTATCATCTTTCAGGCGAAATTTTATATCTTCCGTTCCTTTGCGGACAACGCCGATACGGCATTTCATTTTTTCAACGTCAATCAAACGATCCAAGAATCAGGCATCGTGCCGCCTAAGATCTTTATGGAGCGCATCAGCTCGCACGTCGCGGTTTTCGTGATCGCGGCAATCGGATATTTGGTGCTTTGCTTTAGGCATAAGGAATTTTTGCTCTCGATCCCGCTTTTGCTTTTGGGCTTTGCGGCGAATAAAGCAGGCCTTAGATTTACGATCTATGCCGTGGGTGTGATGGGACTGAGCTTCGGGTATATTTTGTATTTTTGCGTAAAGCGCTTGGATCTGCCAAAGATCGCGGGACGCGCGATACTGCTTATTTTAACGGCGCTTGCCATTTACCCCGCATGGCAGCACATCGTTTCGTACAAGGTCGATACGGTCTTTTATCAAAGCGAAGTGCGGGTGCTCGATGAGCTTAAAGATAAAGCGAAGCGCGAGGATTACGCGCTTTCGTGGTGGGACTACGGATACGGCATACGCTATTACAGCGATGTAAAGACCCTTATCGACGGCGGCAAACACCTCGGCAACGATAATTTCCCCGTTAGCTTTGCGCTTTTTAGAGATCAGATGAGCTCTGCAAATATGGCGCGCCTGGATGTCGAATACACCGAGCGTGGATATAGCGAAAAAATTCCAAACAAGCTAAAGCAAATTTTAAAAGATTATAACGCCACGGACGTAAATGACTTTATCTTAAGCTTAGGACTGGCTGATTTTAAGCCGCCAAGGCCTACGCGCGACATCTACTACATCCTGCCCGATCGCATGATGAATATCTTCCCCGTCGTCACGCAGTTTTCAAATATCGACATCACCGACGGCAAGCAGCTAAGTGAGCTGTTTTTTATAACGAGCGATAGGTTTGTTCAGGATCAAAGCGGCGTGCATATGGACAACGGCTTTTCGATCTCACCGAGCCTTTTAAATTTAGAGTATAGCGGCAGAAAATTCGCGATCAATACCTTTTACGAAACGAGCTACGACGCGAACGGCAAGCTTTCGGTAAAAGAGTTTAATATGGACAGCAGCGCGCAATTTTACGTGATTTTCATGCGCGATTACGGGAGATTTTTGCTGCTAGATAAAACGATGCTAAACTCAAGCTACATTCAGCTTTTTGTATTTGAAAGATATAGGCCTGAGCTATTCGAACCTGTGATCTTAAGCCCTGCTGTGAAAGTTTATAAATTAAAGCGCTAGATAAAATTTTGCCGCAAGCTAAGGAGAAATTTATGAAATTTAATCTTGCAACGCTAAACAAGGAATGCAACAGATGGCTCGCATAGGGTTTTTAAGCCATGCCGATATGAGCTTGCATTTCTTTCGTCGCCCGATAATGCAGGCTTTAAAAGAGCGCGGGCACGAGGTTTTCGCAATTGCTCCTCGTGGCGCTTATACGCAGGATTTAGCGCGCGATTTTAATGCCATAACCTACGATCTTGATCGAGCTAGCCTGAATCCGCTTACCGTATTTAGCAACACCAAAGCCCTTGCACGTGAGCTAAAGAGGCTAAATTTGGACCTGCTGCAAACAGCTGCGCACAAATCAAACGTGTTCGGTACGCTGGCGGCTCGAGAGGCTGGTATAAAATATGTGATAAACTTAGTCGAGGGGCTGGGCAGCTTTTATATCGACGAAGATATTAAAACAAGGCTCGTGAGGGCTGTCTTGGAAAAGCTTTATAAATTTTCATTTTCGCAGGCGGATGCTTGCGTATTTGTAAACGATGCCGATCCCGATTATATGCTATCTCGCGGGCTTATTGCGAAGCAAAAGGTCATAAGGATTAAAAGTGTAGGCGTAGATGCTGAAAGATTCAACCCCAAAATCGTTAGTGCGGCGGATCTGGGCGAGGATTTGCACGGCAAAAAAATCGTGCTGATGATAGCTCGCGCGATGTGGCATAAGGGCGTGAGAGAATTCTACGAAGCAGCAGAAATTTTAAAAGATCGATCGGATGCGAAATTTGTCTTTGTAGGCGAGGGTTTTGCGGGCAATAAAAGCACCGCTGATCCTGCGTTTTTGCAAAGCGGTGCGGTGCATTATCTAGGCGCCAGAAACGACGTGCCTGAGCTTTTGAAGGCTAGTTACCTACTGGCACTTCCTAGCTACAAGGAGGGCTTTCCGCGCACGGTTTTAGAGGCGATGAGCATGGCGCGAGCCTGCGTGGTAAGCGATTGCAGCGGTTGTGTCGAGGCGGTGCAAGATGGCGTCAACGGCTTAATTTGCCGCACTCGCGACGCAGAGGGTCTTGCGCGAAAGATCGAAATTATATTGGACGATGCTGCGCTTTGCGAGAGGCTCGGGCAAAACGGGCGCGAGATGGTGCTTGCAAATTACGACGAAAAGATCGTCACGGAAAAATATTTAGAGGTTTATAGGAAATTTATCGATGTATAGGGGCTTTTTAAAACGCGCGCTCGATTTTACGGCGGCTTTGATTTTGATTATTTTGGTTTCGCCCGTGATGGCGCTTACGTGGTTTTTGATCCGCAAACACATTAGCAAAAGCACGATTTTTACGCAATCTCGCCCGGGGTTTGATGAGCAAATTTTTAAAATTTACAAATTTAAAACGATGAGCGACGAGCGCGGCGCTGACGGCAAGCTTCTACCCGACGAAGAGCGGCTGAACGATTACGGCAAAAAGATCCGCGCGCTAAGTCTGGATGAGCTGCCGCAGCTTTTCAACGTGCTAAAGGGCGATATGAGCTTCATCGGGCCGCGACCGTTGCTGACCGAATACTTACCGCTTTATTCGCCGCAGCAGCGCCTTAGGCACAGCGTGCGCCCGGGCATCACGGGGCTTGCGCAGGTAAACGGTCGCAACGCGATCAGCTGGGAGAAAAAATTTGAGTTCGACACATATTACGCGCAGAATTTAAGTTTCGCGCTCGATCTTAAGATTGCGCTTTTAACGATTAAAAAAGTGCTTGCGAAAGAGGGCGTAAATAAAGAGGGCATGGCGACGACGGAGAAATTTAATGGACACAACTAAAATTTACGTTTACGGCGCGAGCGGACACGGGCTAGTGGTCGCGGACGTCGCGCTAGCCGCGCACGGGGCTAAATTTAGCGAGGTCGTTTTTTTAGACGACGCGGCAGGGCTGAAATTTAGCGAGGATCTGCCGAAGCACCCCGTAATAATTGCTATCGGAGATAATAAAACTCGCGCAAAGATCCAAGAAAAGGTGGTGCGCGCCGGTTTTGAGATAGCGACGCTGATTCATCAAAGCGCGATCGTTAGCCCAAGCGCCGCTATCGGCGAGGGCACGGTCGTAATGCCCGGCGCCGTGATAAACGCGCGAGCTAAAATCGGTCGCGGCGCGATAATCAATTCAGGCGTCGTAATCGAGCATGAGTGCGAGATCGGCGAGTTCGCGCACATTAGCCCAAACGCGGCGCTTGCGGGCGGCGTGAAAGTGGGGGCGTTTTCGCACATTGGAATCGGTGCCAGCGTCATTCAGAGGCTAAAGATCGGGCAGCGCTGCATAATCGGCGCGGGCGCTGCGGTGGTGCGCGACATAGCTAGCGACAGCGTAGCCGTAGGCGTGCCCGCTCGCGTGATTAAAAAAAATGGCTGAATTTAAAATTTATAGCATTAAAAGTGATAAAATCCGAGCATTTAAATTTTATGCCGAAAGCTAAATTTAGCCTTGCATCGCGCGAGGTTAAATTTAAAGATCAAGGAAGGATAGAGATGGCAAGAATATTTTTAAGCCCGCCGAATATGGGCGGCGATGAGCTTGAGTATATAAAAAAGGTATTTGAGAGCAACTATATCGCGCCTTTGGGCGAATATGTCAATCGCTTTGAGGACGCAGTGAAGTCCTACACTGGCACGCGCGCTGCGCTGGCGCTAAACGCAGGTACGGCGGCGCTTCATCTAGCGCTTCGCTGCAGCGGCGTAAAGGACGGCGACGTGGTGCTTGGATCTACGTTTACCTTCATGGCGTCGCTAAATCCGATATTTTACGAGCGCTGCGTGCCGGTGCTGATAGACAGCGACGAGAGTTGGAATTTAAGCCCGAGGCTGCTTAAAGAAGCGATCAAAAAATCGCCGAAAAAGCCAAAGGTGCTCGTCGTTACGCATCTTTACGGACAGGCTGCGAAAATGGACGAGATATGCGAAATTTGCGAGAACGAAGGTATTGATGTTATCGAGGATGCCGCAGAGGCGCTGGGCGGATTTTATAAGGGCAAAGCACTTGGTGGTATCGGAAAATGCGGCGCACTAAGCTTCAATGGCAATAAAATCATCACTACCTCAGGCGGAGGAATGCTGATCTCAAACGATGAGGAGCTAGTGGCCAAGGCTAGATTTTTAAGCACCCAGGCGCGCGAGCCGCTGCTTCACTATGAGCACAAGGACTACGGCTATAACTACCGCTTAAGCAATGTCTTAGGAGCTATCGGCGTAGGCCAGATGGAGGTCTTGCCGCAGCGTGTAAAGAGAAAACGCGAAATTTTTAAAATTTATGAGGATCTGTTTAGAGGCACCGACGTGGAGTTTATGCCCGAAGTAGAAGGCGGCGAGGGCAATAGATGGCTTACAACGCTATTATTTAAACAAAAAGGCGCTCATCTAAAGGTTATCGACGCTCTAAATAAAGCCGACATTGAATCTCGTCCGCTTTGGAAGCCGATGCATCTGCAAAGCATCTTCGCAGGCGCGCTTAGCGTAGTTGACGGCACTAGCGAGGATATGTTTAGTCGCGGCATCTGCCTTCCTAGCGGCACCGATATGAGCGACGAGACGATTGAGCGCGTCGTAAAAATCGTAAAAGAAAACATCTAATGCTGTTAAAACCGACTAAATTTAGCCGCTTCGCGTTTTTTTTGCTAGGAGATATTTTTATCTCGATCCTCTCCGTTTACATCGCGTTTTTGCTGCGATTTAGCGGAGATATACCGAACGAATTTTATAAAGGCGCGCTGCTTAGCGCCTCGAGCCTTACTGCGATTAAAATTTTCTATTTTTGGTTTTTGCGGATCTATTTAGTTCCGTGGAGATTTTTCGGCCTATATGAAGCGAGAAAGCTATTTTATGCGCACGTTATGGCGGCGCTTACTTTTTTAATCCTATTTTTTCTAGCGAGTAAAATTTTTAACCCCTTCCCGCGCTCGGTCATTATCATCGATGCGGCGATCTCGTTTATTTTAATCGGTGGAATTAGAATTTCAAAGCGGATGTTTCTAAGTGAGAAGAAAAATATCACGAATAACGAGCCTTGTATCGTCGTAGGCGCTACGAGCAAGACCTTTCACGTCCTAAAAGGTATGCGGCAAAAATATATCAACTACTATCCGGTGGGCGTCGTGGACGGGCGGGCAGAGCTTGTGGGGACCTATTGCGAAAACTACGTCGTCAGAGCCAAGAGCGAAATTCCGCAGATGATCAAAGATAGCGGCGCTAAAACCGCAATCATCGCGCTGGCGCTGTATCCGGACGAGCTAAAGGAGCTATACGACGAGCTGTTCGCGTACGGGCTAAAGGATATTAAACTCTTTTCGCTTTTGGAGGATGAGAGCAAAAAGATCCGCGACGTATCGATCGAGGATCTGCTCGCTCGCAAGCCCAAAGACCTCGACACCAAGGCGATCGAAAATTTTATTAAAGACAAGATCGTGCTGGTAACGGGCGCGGGCGGCACGATAGGAAGCGAAATTTGCAAGCAATGCTTGAAATTCGGCGCAAAGCGTCTTATCATGGTCGAGCACAGCGAGTTTAATCTCTACTCAATAAATGAAGCTACGGGCGCGGACGCGCGCAATGAGTTAAAGATGATAAACGTCGTTTATCGCCATGAGCTGGAGGAGGTTTTTGCAGAATTTCATCCCGAAGTAGTCGTGCACGCAGCGGCGTATAAGCACGTGCCGCTATGCGAGTTTAATCCGCATCTAGCGGTCAAAAACAATGTCATCGGCACAAAAAACGTAATCGATCTGTCTAAAAAATACGGCGCGAAAAAGGTTGTTTTGATCTCGACCGACAAGGCGGTGCGACCGACGAACATTATGGGCACGACGAAGCGTATCTGCGAGCTTTACGCGCTAAATTCCAACGACGCGGCAAGCGAAACGCAGATCGTCGCGGTGCGCTTCGGAAACGTGCTCGGCTCAAGCGGCAGCGTCATTCCTAAATTTAAACGCCAGATCGAAGCAAACGAGCCGCTTACCGTTACGCACCCCGAGATTACGAGATATTTTATGCTCGTTAGCGAGGCGTGTCAACTCGTACTTCAAGCAGCCTCTATAGCGCGAGGCGGCGAGCTTTTTGTGCTGGATATGGGCGAGCCCGTAAAGATCGCCGATCTTGCCAAGCGAATGCTGCAGCTTGCCGGCAAGGAGGAGCTGGGCATTAAATTTGTAGGTCTGCGTCCCGGCGAGAAGCTTTACGAGGAGCTTTTGATCGACGAAAACGACAAGAGCACGAAGTACCAATCCATCTTCGTAACCCACTCCGCAAAATACGACCTGCAAGAGCTAAGCTCGCAGATCGAGGAGCTTTCGGAGTGCGAGGACGCGCAGGTCGCGGATAAGCTAAAACGTATCGTACCCGAGTTTTCGCACCGATTGAACGATATGAAGGGTACGGCTTGATCGGTATCGTGGATTACGGCGCGGGCAATATCCAAAGCGTGATGAACGCGCTTAGCTTCTGCGGCGCTAAATTTTGCCTCGCGCGCAGCGGGGAGGAGCTTTTGAGCTGCGATAAAGCCCTGCTTCCGGGCGTGGGCGCATTCGGCGAAGCGATGGATAGGCTTCGCGCAAGCGGTATGGACGCCGCGATTAAAGAATTCGTCGCAAGCGGCAGATATTTTTTAGGCATCTGCCTAGGGATGCAGCTTCTATTCGAACAAAGCGAGGAGTTCGGCGCGCGCAGCGGGCTTGGAATTTTGCCCGGTCGCGTCGTAAAATTTGACAAAACGAAATTTAATATTCGGGGGGCGGAATCTGGGTCCGAGGATATGAAATTTAGAAAAAATACGAAATTTATATCGGGCGAGACGGAATTTAATTCAGACGGGGCAGAGTCTGGCGAGCGTAGCGGGCAAAATTTCGCTCGCGCCGAAAGCCTAAAGATCCCGCATGTCGGCTGGAACAGCGCGCATTTTATCAGGCGCTCGCCGATAAATGCGGGCCTAGGCGAGTTCGAGTATCTGTATTTCGTGCACTCCTATCACGTCCTTTGCGAGCGCGAGATCACGCTTGCGAGCACGTTTTACGGCTATGAGTTTGCAAGCGCGATCTGGCGCGAAAACGTATTTGCCTTTCAACCGCATCCCGAAAAAAGCCACGATGCGGGCATAAAAATCATTAAAAATTTTACGGAGCTGTGATGGAAATTTTCCCTGCGATCGATCTGAAACAAGGATGCGCCGTGCGCCTTAGCAAGGGCGAGATGCAAAGCGCAAAAATTTATTCCAAAGACCCCTGCGAGCTAGCCAAAAAATTTGAAGATCTCGGCGCTAAATGGCTGCACTTGGTTGATCTCGACGGCGCGTTTGCTGGCGAAGCTGTAAATTTCAAAGCGATCGAGCAGATCGTAAAAAGCACGCGCCTGCGCGTAGAAGTGGGCGGCGGCATCCGCGACGAAGCGCGCATAAAGGAGTATTTGAGCTTGGGCGTCGATAGATTTATCCTGGGCTCGGCGGCGCTTAAAAATAGAGATTTCGTAAGGAGAATGGCGAAGCTTTACCGCATCGTCGTGGGCATAGACGCAAAAGACGGGCTCGTAGCGACCGAGGGCTGGGCGGAGCTAAGCTGCGTAAGAGCGACCGATCTGGCGCGAGACTACGCGGACGCGGGCGTTTGCGCGATCATCTGCACCGACATATCGCGCGACGGGATGTTAAGCGGCGTAAACGTAGAATTTAGCCGCTCTATCGCGAAAGCTAGCGGCATCGATACTATCGCAAGCGGCGGCGTTAAAGATATAAACGACATAATCGCGCTTAAAAACGCAGGGCTCATAGCAGGCGTCATCGTCGGCAAGGCGTATTACGAGGGCACGCTCGATCTTAAAAAAGCGTTTGAAGCTCTATAAAAACGCCCGAGCGTAAGCAAAGTTTGAACTAAATTTTAGTAATATGCAAATTTTAAAATTTAAAGGCGATGTGAGGCGATGAAAGATTTTTTTTATGAGATGATCGTAAAAAGCGCGAATGCAAGCGAGCTTTTTAAAAACTTTGCGTTTGAGCTCGGCGTTACCTGCGTCGAGGAGGATGGCGATCGCTTCATAATTCGCGATGAAGAGGATCCGCAAAATTTAAAATTTGCGTTTGAAGAGTTTAAAAAGGGGCTCTCGCGATCTCTTAATTTAGACGCCGATCTGCAGATCGAAATTTCAAAAAAGCAAAACAAAGATTGGCTCGATGAGTATAAAAAAGGCGTCGCGCCTGTGGCGGTCGGCAAATTTTACGTCCGTCCGAGCTGGTGCGAAAGATCGCAAGATCGCGCGCTAATCGATCTACTGATCGATCCCGCGCTGGCGTTCGGCTCAGGCCATCACGAAAGCACTAATATGTGTCTGGCGCTGCTTAGCGAGCTTACTCGCGATAGTATGAGCGCGCTTGACGTGGGCTGCGGCAGCGGAATTTTAAGTATCGCGATGAAAAAACTGGGCGCAAAGGTAAGCGCCTGCGATACTGACGAGCAGGCGGTGGCAGCTACGCAGCAAAACGCCGAGAAAAACGGCGTGCGGATAGATCAAATTTGGCTCGGCAGCGTTTCAGGCTTAAGCGAGCAAGCGTCTAGTTTAAGCGAGCGCGCGCTCTGTAAAGACGCGCAGTTTGATCTCGTCGTCGCAAATATAATCGCCGACGTGATTTTGATCCTAAGCGCGGATCTAAAAAAAGCGCTAAAACCCGGCGGCAAGCTCGTGCTGTCGGGGATTTTAGAAAAATATAAAGATAGGATCGAGCAAGCTTTTTCGGATTTAAATTTCGTGCAGATGAAAAAGCAAAACGAATGGCTTAGCTTCGTTTATGAAAGGAAAATATGAATAACAACCCAAATAATCAACCCCCTCAAAACGGCGGCGGAAACAATTTTTTTAATAAAAATCCGATCGGCGTTTTTATAATTTTTGCGCTTATTTTAATAGTCGTGTTTAAAGCGATATCCCCAAGCGGCGGATTTGATAGCGGTGGAGTGCTGGGCTCCGTCTCGGGCGAGAGTAGAAACGTAACTTACTCCGAGCTAAAATCGCAAATCAAAAACTCTCAAGTAAGCATGGTTTCCATTGGAAGCTCCACGATTAAAGCTCAAGTCGGCAACGTAATCTACACCGCCAAACGCGTGGATGATCCTGAGCTAGTTCAAATTTTAGAATCGCGCAAAATTCCATACGGCGCGTATAACGAGAGCAATTTTTTGACCGATCTGCTCTTTAGCTGGGTCTTGCCGCTCGTGATTTTCTTTGGAATTTGGATGTTTTTAGCCAACCGCATGCAGCGCAATATGGGCGGCGGCGTGCTCGGCATCGGAAGCTCTAAAAACCTGGTAAGCGCCGAAAAGCCGAAGGTTAAATTTAGCGATGTAGCGGGCGTCGAAGAGGCGAAAGAGGAGGTTAAGGAGATCGTAGATTTCTTAAAAAATCCGGAGCGATACATCAGCCTCGGGGCTAAAATTCCAAAAGGCGTACTTTTGGTTGGACCTCCGGGCACGGGCAAGACGCTGCTAGCCAAAGCGGTTGCGGGCGAAGCGGACGTGCCGTTTTTTTCGGTATCGGGTTCGAGCTTTATAGAGATGTTTGTAGGCGTGGGCGCTAGCAGGGTGCGCGATCTATTTGATAACGCTAAAAAGCAGGCTCCGGCGATCGTTTTCATCGACGAGATCGATGCGATCGGTAAAAGCAGAACCGCAGGCGGTATCGGCGGAGGCAACGACGAGCGCGAACAGACGCTAAATCAGCTGCTTGCCGAGATGGACGGCTTCGGCTCGGAATCAAGCCCGGTAATCGTCCTTGCGGCTACTAACCGTCCTGAGACGCTGGATGCAGCGCTTCTGCGTCCGGGCAGATTCGATAGACAGGTTTTGGTCGATAGACCCGATTTTGACGGCAGAATGGCGATTTTGAAGGTGCATATGCGCGACGTTAAATTTGCCCGCGACATCGATATCGAAGAGATCGCGCGCCTTACCGTGGGCTTTGCGGGAGCCGATCTTGCAAATATCATCAACGAAGCCGCGCTTTTAGCGGGTCGCGAGGCAAAGGCGGAGGTCGAGCAAAAAGACCTACTTGAAGCGATCGAACGCGTCGGTATCGGACTGGCTAAAAAATCGCGCCGCGTAAGCCCGATCGAAAAGCGAATCGTCGCCTACCACGAAAGCGGCCATGCGCTCATCGCCGAGCTTACTAAAGGCGCGATGCCGGTATCTAAAGTAACTATCGTGCCGCGCGGATTGAGCGCTGCGGGATACACGCTAAATTCGCCATTTGAAAATAGATACCTGCACCAGCGCCATGAAATTTTTGCCGAGATCGATACGTTTTTGGCGGGACGCGCGGCGGAGGACGTGTTTTTAGGCGAGATCACCGACGGCGCGGGCAACGACCTACAGCGCGCTACCGATATGCTTAAATTTATGGCCACTCAGGTCGGAATGACTGAAGCTCTCGGGCTTGCGGTGCTCGAAAAGCAGCAGTATTCCTTCCTAAACGGCGGACAGAGCATCAAGGATTACAGCGAGGTAACGGCGGTTAAGATCGACGAATATGTCCGCAAGACGCTAGATGAGCGTTACGCGGCGGTAAAAGAGACGCTAAGGACCTATGCTCCGGCGATCGAGGAGATGGTAAAGGCGCTGTATGAGAAGGAGACGGTCTCGGGCGAGCAGATCGTGGAGATCATCTCTAAATTTGAAAAAGATAACGGCATGCCTACCCGTCTGGTGCGAAATTTAGGCGCTAACGACGATATCGAAAGCGCAAAGAGCGAGGCTTAAATTTAAAGCCTCGCGCAGGGCAAGAACTTAGCGCTAAATTTTAAGAAGGTCGCGCTAAAATGCTTTACGCGCGATCCGCGGCACCGAATGAAAAGCGGTGTAAAAATAAAATTTTAAAGAGTAAGAGATGGAAGAGGAAAAGGGAAAACTAATCTATATATTGCCGAATTTTTTCACGGCGGCAAGTGCATTTTTAGCGGTCATCAGCATAATTTCTACGATCAAAGGCAACTTCAGCGCTGCGATCTTTTATATCATTTTATCCTTGATCTGCGACGGGCTTGACGGCCGCGTAGCGAGGCTAACGCATGCGACGTCGAAATTCGGCGTGGAATTTGACAGCCTAGCCGACATCGTGGCCTTCGGCGTAGCGCCGGCGCTGCTGTTTTATTGCGCGGTCGGGCATGATTACGGCAAGGTCGGCTCTCTCGTAGCTGCGCTTTACGTGGTTTTTGGCGCGATCAGGCTGGCGCGATTTAACGTCACCACGGGCACCTACGAGCCTAGCGTTTTTATCGGGCTGCCGATTCCTACGGCTGCGATTACGATGGCGTTTTGGATCGGAATTTATCTAAAATATGAGCTCTCTAAAGGTTTTGGAGTACTTTTGATCATCGCAATGGCGGCGCTATCGTTTTTGATGGTAAGCAATATCCGCTTTCCAAGCTTTAAAAAGATCAGCCTAAAACGTCCCAATGCGATTAAAATTTTAGTGCTTCTAATCGTCGTATTTTTCTCGCTTTTATATCTTTTCAGGCTGGAATTTCCGGCGGTGCTCACTTTGGTTTATATCGTTTACGGTTTGGTTCGCGGAGCTTTAAATTTAAGCGCGGCCAAATTTCATAAAAAAGACAAACCCGAGGAAACGGCGAAATAATCTCAGATATGTTTATCGCCGCGATTGTTTTAAGCTTGCACGGCTATAATTTCGCCAAATTTTAACGCTTTGAAAGGACAAGCAATGGACAAAAATAAAATCATAATCTTCGATACGACGCTTCGTGACGGCGAGCAAAGCCCCGGAGCGTCGATGAATACGGACGAAAAGATCCATCTTGCGTTACAGCTTGAAAAGCTGGGCGTAGATGTTATCGAGGCGGGTTTTGCGGCGGCGAGTCCCGGGGACTTTGACGCGATAGAAAAGATCGCGGGTGCCGTTAGCAAGGCTCGCGTCTGTTCGCTTGCGCGCGCTTTAGAAAAAGATATCAAAGCCGCAGGCGAAGCGATAAAGGGCGCGAAGCTCGGGCGCATCCACACCTTCATCGCCACAAGCCCTATCCATATGGAATTTAAACTCAAAATGCAGCCGCAAGAGGTCATAAAGCGCGCCGTAGAGTCTGTGCAATACGCTAGAAGCCTATGCGATGACGTGGAGTTTAGCTGCGAGGATGCGTGCAGAAGCGATATGGGTTTTTTAAAAGAGATCTGCGACGCTGCGATAAACGCCGGAGCCTCCACCATAAATATCCCCGATACGGTGGGTTATCTCTATCCGGATGAGATCACCGCCCGAATAGGCGAGATCGTTAAGCTTATCGGCGAGCGCGCCGTAGTTTCGGTGCACAATCACAACGACTTGGGAATGGCTACCGTAAATTCCTTGGCTGCCATCTTGGCGGGAGCCAGACAGGTTGAGTGCACGATAAACGGTATCGGCGAGCGCGCGGGCAACGCGGCTCTGGAGGAGATCGTAATGGCGATCAAGACGCGCACAGATAAATTTGCGCCGCTTTATACCGATATAAATTTGAAAGAAATTTACCCATCCAGCCGCCTAGTCGCGAGCATTACCGGCATCGAGCCGCAGCCTAATAAAGCGATCGTGGGCAAAAACGCCTTCGCGCATGAAAGTGGCATCCACCAAGACGGCGTGCTAAAACACAAAGAAACTTACGAAATAATGCACGCCGAGGATATTGGGCTTGATAAAAACTCGCTCGTGCTGGGCAAGCACAGCGGCCGTCACGCCTTCAAAGACAAGCTGGTATCTTTGGGATATGAGCTTAGTAACGAGCAGGTTGAGATTGCGTTTAATAAATTTAAAGCGCTCGCCGATAGCAAAAAGGACGTTTTCGACGAGGATATTAGAGAGCTTGTAAACGACGAGTTCGTGGGAGCCGAAAAGACCTATGAAGTGTTGGTTTTAAGCTCCAATAGCTGCAACAAAGGACACGCTAGCACCGCGCTTACGCTAAGGTATAAGGATGAAATTTTAAGCGATAGCGCGCTTGGAAACGGCGGCGTGGATGCGATATTCAAGGCGATAGACCGCATCAGCGGCATCAGCGGTAGCCTGAAGGAGTATCAAGTAAAAGCAGTCTCGCAGGGCAAAGACGCGCTGGCGAAAGTAACCGTCAAAGTGGAATTTAAAGACGAGGGCACTATCATCGGTAGAGGGCTTGACGTAGATACGATGCTGGCGTCTGCAAAGGCCTACGTTGCGGCGCTAAATACATATCTCGACGCTAAGCGCTAAGATGTCGGCGTGCTCGGCGGGATTTGTTAAATTTAACGCAAATTCCGCCAGATTAAACAAATCAAAAGCAAAATTTTAATAATATTTCACACTTAAAACGTTGGAGTAGGGGGTATTGAGCCGAAACTCGTTTTAAAATTTATTTATGGAGACTTTTATGAAAAAAGTTCTTGTATTGTTATTTGCGCTTTGCGGCGCGGCTTTCGCTAGCGAGCAGCTAAGTGCTTACACTCAGATCGTTTCTTTTTCTGCAATTACCGTTGCAGTCGTTTTAGGTCTAGCCGCTTTGGGTGGCGCGTTAGGTATGGGAAATGCCGCTAGCGCGACGCTTAACGGTATCGCTAGAAACCCAAGCGTAGCTAGCAAACTATCGACTACGATGTATATCTCGCTTGCGATGATCGAAGCGCAGGTTATCTATGCGTTGGTTGTTTCATTCGTCTTGCTTTTTGCAAACCCTTTTTTGACAGAAGGCTTAAAGGCTGCTGCAAATTAATCATAAGCCCGAGAAATCGGGCTTTAAACTTATATAACTCAAGGCTTAATATCAAGCTTTAAAAATTTATGCGACCGTGGTGGAATTGGTAGACACGCTATCTTGAGGGGGTAGTGCCGCAAGGTGTACGAGTTCAAGTCTCGTCGGTCGCACCATCTATCAAAATTTTCCCCTATTTTTTTGTTTTTTGAATTTTTAAATAATTTTTTGAGCCCTATTTTTGGGAATTTTGAAATTATTCTTAAAAAATTCTTAGCACCGAAAATCATCAATTCATACATATATTTTAAGAAAAACTACTATATATTAAAAAATTGTATAGTAGCTTTTTTTGCGCTCCTGCCTTGTTAATCCTTTGAGGAAATTCTATAATCTGCCTAAAATTACTATACAAAGGAAGAAAGATGACAGAAGTTTTTACCAAAATTAAGGATAATCCAATTTTCAAATCAGACCCCGACAAAGTAGTCAGGAATTTTATTTTGCCGCAATATAAGCGCACTATGGTCGAAGTTTTAGACGATTTCATAGCCGTTAAATTTTTTATAGCTCGCTAGCTAGAGACGGAACGGTTAAAATACATAGACATTATCACTATACGCAAGGCGGCAAGCTAATTAAGGCTCTAGGCAATGCCGACGAAATAACATTCGAAGGGGCTAGAATATTGTTAATATTCATAATTTGTGCTACCAGTAAATACATGCTCTATGCTGCTCCTAGCGTATAGTTTGGGTTGCTATGGTGCATAAACATATAAGTTTTTGCTTCATTGCCGTTTATGGCAGGTATGGTTACTTTTACGAATTCACCTTCTTTTAACTCTCTACTAAGCGAGATTGTAAAATTCATCTTTCCTGCTTTTTCTACCGCATTTGCATTTGATACATTTACAGCTATCTCATCTGCTTTGTGTAGGGTTATGTCAAGACACTCTTGGTATGGATTAAAGTCTTCTATAATAAGGCTATCATTCACTATAAGCTTATTATCAATTAGTTCATATTTTATATTGTCTTTTGTTTTATATA
>CAUSCW010000030.1:0-21275 GCA_963530195.1 uncultured Campylobacter sp. | reverse complement strand
GCAGATTAAATTTTAAACAAAAGGATCAAAAAATGGCACAAATTCAAGAGGCCGAGCTCATCTGGAAAGACGGCAAACTAATCCCATGGGCGGAGGCTACTACTCACGTTTTGACGCATTCTCTGCACTATGGAAACGCCGTATTTGAGGGCGTACGCGCCTATAAGACCGACAAAGGCTACGCGATTTTTCGCCTGGACGAGCACACTCGCAGGCTTGAAATTTCGGCAAAACTCTGCCTGATCAAGCTTCCGTTTAGCTTCGAGCAGCTTCGTCAGGCACAGATCGACGTCGTCGCGAAAAACCGCTTCGATCAGACCGTCTATATCCGCCCGCTAGCGTATTTCGGCTACGGCTCGATGGGCGTTTCGTCCAAGGACTGCTCGGTAAATGTCGTCGTCGCAGCGTGGCAGTGGGGCGCGTATATGGGCGAAGAGGCGCTACGCAGGGGGATTAAGGCTAAAATTTCATCGTGGATAAAGCCTGCGCAATTTTCGATGATGGCAAAAGCCAAAGCGAGCGCGAATTATTTCAACTCGCAGATGGCAAATTTTGAGGCGGTTGATGCGGGATACGATGAGGCGATACTACTCGATCCGCAGGGCTTCGTCGCGGAGGGCCCTGGCGAGTGCCTATTTATAGTAAAAGAGGGCGTTATCATCACTCCGCCGAACGACACCAGCCTAGAGAGCATCACTCAAAATTCAGTCATAGAAATCGCGCGCAGCCTGGGCTACGAAGTCCGCAGAGAGCGCATCGCTCGCGATCAGCTCTATGCCGCGGACGAAGCGTTTTTTACCGGTACTGCCGCGGAGGTCACGCCGATTAGCAACATCGACGGTAGAATCATCGGCAAGGGCGAGATGGGCGAGATCACGAGCCGCTTGCAAAAGGCGTATTTCGCCGTCGTCACGGGCAAAGACCCAAAATTTGAGCACTGGCTCACTTACGTTAAATAAGGACGCGCATGCCTGCGGATTTGAATGATTATTTTAATAAGAAAAACAGCGACAAAAAAGGCGGGAATTTAAATTTTAAAATTCCTAATTTTGGAGGAATGGGCAAGTTTAGCGGCGTGATTTACGTGATAATCGCGCTAATCGCGCTACTTGTGATCGCCAAGCCCTTCGTCACGATCCAATCGGGCGAGGTGGGGATCAAGTCAAATTTAGGCAAATACGATCCGACGCCTCTTGGCGCGGGACTACACTTTTTCGTGCCGTTCATACAGGACGTATTCGTCGTAGATACTCGCACGCGTATCATCAACTACACCAGCAGCGAAGATATGAGCGCAGGCATCGCCACTAAAAGCGGTACCGCGGGCGGTATCATCAGCAAAAACTCGCTTTCGGTGCTAGACTCGCGAAATTTGCCCGTCAGCATCGACATCACCGTGCAATACAGGCTCAATGAAGCCACGGCGCCCAACACGATCGCCGAGTGGGGCTTTTTGTGGGAGGATAAGATCATCGATCCGCGCGTAAAGGACGTCGTGCGTAGCGTCATCGGCAACTATGCCGCCGAGGAGCTGCCGACCAAGCGCGATGAGATCGCTAAAGCGATCGACGACGGCATCCGCAAAAATATCGAAGCGCTGGCGAATTCGCCCGTAGACCTGCTAGCCGTGCAGCTTCGCGAGATCATCCTACCGGCGAAAGTAAAGGAGCAGATCGAGCGCGTACAGATCGCCAAGCAGGAGGCCGAGCGCACCAAATACGAGGTCGAGCGCGCAAATCAAGAGGCGCTTAAAAAGGCTGCTCTTGCCAAAGGTAACGCAGACGCCGTTAAAATCGAGGCTCAAGGTCGCGCCGATGCCGCTAAGATCGAGGCTGACGCGCAAGCCTACGCCAACAAAGAGGTCGCAAAGAGCTTGGATGCAAATCTTTTAAGCCTCAAGCAGATCGAGACGCAGGCTAAATTTAACGAGGCGTTGCGCGAAAACAGCGACGCAAAAATTTTCCTAACGCCGGGCGGCGCGGTGCCTAATATCTGGGTCGATACGAAAGATAAGGCGAAGCAAAGCGCCATCGAGCGGGAAAATTAAAATTTCAGGCGGGCTATACGCCTCGATTTCGCGAACTAAATTTAATAGCGAGTTGCTCCTGGCGCATAAGCCTAACTCGCGGTTTTGTGAGTTAAGCTTAGCGGCGAGCGTGAAAGCTTGTGATAAACGAAACTTGCGCCCGTTGCGGCTTAAGCTTAGCGGTCGCTTAAAATTTAGCCGCCGGGTTTATTCTTTAAATTTACTAGGCGCGCCGCTTCGTAAATTCATAACTCAAATTCCGCGTGCGGCGGCTAAATTCAGGGCGCTCGACTTCGCAAACTAAGGATCAAAGATGAAGGTAGATTGGCAAAAACTCGGCGGGCTGCTCCCCGCGATCGTGCAGGACGCGGGTGACGGCGCAGTTTTGATGCTC
Organism: uncultured Campylobacter sp.; assembly: GCA_963530195.1. Classification (GTDB taxonomy): domain Bacteria; phylum Campylobacterota; class Campylobacteria; order Campylobacterales; family Campylobacteraceae; genus Campylobacter_B. The sequence goes on along the minus strand of CAUSCW010000030.1, from coordinate 18,855 downwards.
GCGTATATGAACGAAGAGGCGCTAAGCCTGACGCTGCGTACCGGCTACGCGCACTACTTTTCGCGCAGCAAGGGGCGCATCTGGAAAAAGGGCGAGAGCAGCGGTTACGTTCAGCTCGTAAAATCCGCCTTTTTGGACTGCGACAACGACGCGCTGCTGCTTAAAGTCGAGCAATGCGGCGGATCCGCCTGCCACACCGGCGCGCGAAGCTGTTTTTTCAAAGAGATTTCGCTGCAAAAATGCGGCGAAAATATCCAGAGCTCGAGCGCTTACGGCGCGATAAATTTCGCAGAGCACGGCTCTGCAGCCTCTCTCGCGCAGAAAAACTACGCGAATTCCCGTGCAGAGCAAAATTCCGCTTCCTGCGACAGCTTGCAGAATTTAACGCCCAAAAATTCTACCGATTCCTGCGGTAAGCAAAATTCCGCAATGCAAAGCTCCGCTGCGACGAATTCTGCGTTCACAAATTCCGCCGCAGAGCGCAGCGAACAAAATTTAGACGCCGCTGCACAAAATTCTACGCTCGAAAACTCCACAGAAAAAAGCCCGTACGGCATTTTGGATGAAATTTATCACGTCTGCTTGGATCGCAAGCTAAACGGCGAGTCCGAGCTCTCCTACGTCGCCTCGCTCTACACGAAGGGCGAAAACGCCTATCTCAAAAAGATCGCCGAGGAGGCGTGCGAGTTCGCGCTGGCGTGCAAGGACCTCTCGCGTAGCGGGCTTTACGCAGACGTCGCGCGCGAGGGCTTCGGCGAGCACAGAGCGGGCGAGCCGCGATACGACGTGATTTACGAGGGAGCGGATCTTTTATTTCACCTTCTGCTCGCACTCGCGGCACACAATATCCACCCGGACGCCCTGCTCGACGAGCTAGCGCGCAGGCAGGGACTAAGCGGCATCGAAGAGAAGCGCAGCCGAGAAAAAAGCTAATTCTGCCTTGCGGCGACCGCGAGTTTATTTAGAGCAAAGCACGCCTGAAGCGAGCCGTAAAACTCAAAGGCGATTTTACGCTGTAAACGCAAATTTAAGGGTCGATAATGAACGAAATTTTAGAGCGAATTTACGAAATAGAAAACCTCGCCGAACTAGAAATTTTTCTGCGCGCCCAGGATCAAATTTTAATCCGCGAGCGGCTGCTGGGCGAATTTGACCGCTACGCCTTTTATAAAAACGCTAGCGAGTGGAACAGGGCCGTTAAAATTTGCGAATGCCTAGCGATCATAGGCTGGGGCGAGCGAGAGAGCTTAGAGGCGCTGCGCGGGAAATTCTACAACGGCTATGCGATGACCTATTTTTTAAATGCACTCGGCGAAGCGCGCTTTGTAGAAGCTACGTGGTCGAAACGCAAAACGGGACTAAGCATGCAAGACGGCGATACGTTTTTTCACGAAAGCCCGGATGCGGCGGGCAAAACGCTCGCACGCCCAGTAAAAGAGGACATTTGTGACCTCAAGCTAAACAGCCAGCGTAACTGGATAGCCAAAAACCCAATCCGCATCACGCGCGCTATCAGCAACTGCTACGAAAACTCGCGCGCCGCAATAGAAAGCCTATTTGAGGATCTATAACCGGCACTTAACGCTAAAATGCGCCCTAAAATTTACGGCTACGCGATCAACTACATAAAGCTATGCTGCGCATTTAGCTTCTCTGATTATGGCTGTAAAACAAACTACGTCATCGCGCCCGATAAACCAAAACTAAGCTCACAACGCGCATGGGAGCTGATACACGAAATGATGAGCGAAGAGGAGCGGCGCGCGGGCGGCTACTTTTTGCGAAATAGATTTGAGTATTCGCCGTTTAGAAAAGACACGGGCAAAACGGGCGCACTGATACATTTCGAGCGCGAGTTTAGCGAGCTAGCGCCCATGGAGCAAAAGCGAAAGATGGGCGAATATTTTTTGACGGCGCTAAAGCAGATCGCGCAAAAGCAAAGCAAGCTTGAGTATGATTTCGCCGCGATGATAGAGGATTTTGGTAAAATTTTAGGCGAGTGGACGGCGGCTGAAATTTAGCGCTCGTCGGGGCGGCGTTTTAAAACACATCGGCAGCGTGCAAATCCGCGCGTAAATTTAAGCGCTTGCGTAAATCATAAAATTTCACTAAAATTTTAAAATCAAATTTAAAGGATAGATGATGAGGCAGATCACGATGCAGGAGGCTTTGGACGCGGTTAGCGAGCGCTACTGCAAAGGCCATCACTACGAAAATGTCGCGCTAAGCGATGAGATGGTGCGCCGCATCTGCGAGGTAAAAAGCCTCGTAAATATGGGCTTTATAGGCACGGCGATTACGGATGCGGCGCTGCAGCATCTAGCCACGCTGCCGAAGCTTGCGTATCTGTTTTTGCAAGATAGCGATAAGATAAGCGGCGAGGGCTTTAGATACTTTGCAGCACACGCCAAGCTCGAACACATCGGTATCGAAAACGTCAGCATCACGGACGAGGGGCTAAAAGCGATCGTGCAAATCCCAAAGCTAAAATCGCTGCGCCTGGTCAATTCGCGCGTGAGCTTTGCGGGGCTGCTAGCCGTGGCGGATACGAAAATCCAGTTTTATCTAGACGGCGGGCGCTTTAGCAAGGAGCAGATTGCGGAGTTTGAGCAGGCGCAAAGAGACGCCGCAAAGAACAAAAAGAAGCTTGATCCAGATGACCTGGCGGCGGCGCGCGGCGCGCTACTCGCGTTTTTCGCGGCGATGAGCGAATGGGAGAAATTTGCCGCTTCGCGAATTGACGACGCGGATGACGGCGATGTGCAGCGCAGATGCGACGAGCTCTTTGCGCGCTACTGCACGCCCGTTAGGCGCAGCGGCTTCCGTCCCGAGGGTATTTCGTTTTCGATGATGGAGGGCGGCACCTACGGCGGATACGAGCTAACGGACGCCGAATGCGAGAGCAAAAATAAAATTTACATCTACGCCAAGGACGAACACGGCTTTGCGCGCCGCTTCCTGCTCGTGCGCAAGGACTGGCGCTGGCTCGTAGATAAGTGCCAAGGTATGGACGGCAAAAACCGCGGGCTGTAAAATTTGAGTGCGAAACGGAGCTCAAATTTCATCTGCGGCGCGACTTCAGGGATAAAATTTAGCCTGCCGCAAGCGCAGTAATAAAATTTCATCGGCGCTGCAAAAACAAAGATGAAGAGGGCGAATGGACGGTAAAATTTCTACGTACGACGCGCGCGGCGATCAAAGAAAGGCGCGAATGAAGAGGCAAATTTTCTCCGAGCTGGGCGGCTTCGTGATAAAGGGCCCTCGCGCTGCTCGCGCGCTATCTGGATGAACACGAGCTTGCAAGCGGCGACGTTCTTGCCTATTTTACGCAGACCGAGCACGGGGGCGCGGTCACAGAAGAGGGTATCGCCGTGCCGATATTGGGCGCTCGCAGCGATTATTACGATTTTGCGGTTACTGCGAGCGAGGAAATATTCGCACAAAACGAAGCGAAAATCATCTCTCGCGGCTGGGTTTTTCACTCCTCGGGCACGCTAAAGATCGCAGGCATCGGCTATTTTAAAGATATGAGCCGCATCAGCGAGCAAAACAGCCTAAGCTTTAAGCTAGAGCGCGGTCGGTACGGCTTGGAAATTTTAGGCGGATACCGAAGCGCAAATTTTAGCGACTCGCCCGCCTCCCGCGACGATACGCCCGTTTTTCATCTGCGGCTTACGCCCTCTGCCGAGCCTAATTTTAGCGGCGATTTGGAAACGTCATTTTATTTTTAGCCGAATTTATAAAATTTCGCGCAAAATTTCTCTTTTTATGCGCGGCGGGTAGGCAAAATTTTATAAATTTGGCCGCATTTAGTCGCTGCGCCGAGCAAAATGCTATAATCGGCGCCAAATTACGGGAGGCGAGATGATTTTTGACGAACTTATGGACGCGCTGGCGCAAAACGGCTGGCAGATGCGGCGCAGGGATGAAATTTTGCCCGCCGCAAAGCGAATTTTTAGGCGGCAGATTTAAAAATTTAAGCGAAGATTTTTACCGCTTCGTTTGCTCTTTTGAGACTTTGAGCGACGCTGCGGACGCCGTTTGGTTCGTGTCCGCTAGAGATTATGCGTCGCCAAACGCAGACGAGGCGGAATTTCGCTACGGAGATTTTGAAAAAGACAGCCTGGAGTGCGCGGTTAACAATGCGGAAAGAGCCGCCGTGAGCGCGTTTTGGAGCGGGTGCTTGCCGTTTTTGTTTTCGGTCAGAGGCGAGCGCTGCTTCGCAGGCATCCTCACGCAGGGCGCGGACGCGGGCAGGATCGTATTCGGCGTGGAACCGATCTATGAGGATGCCCTGGTCATCGCGCAAAACTTCGAGGAATTTATCGCTCTTTTCCTCGCCGCACTCACGGACAAAAGCGCCGCAAAATATCCGCTTTCTTGCTTTGTGTAGTGGCGCACGATACGAGTAAAGCGGTACTGCGAGCGCGAGTAAAACAGCGTGACAGGGGTGCGAGTAAATTTTAGCCTCACACAAAATCTACGCCGCGGATAATATCGGAGAGTAAAATTTCGCTCGATGTTTAGAGAAAAGCGCGAAAAAAACGGCGCCGCAAATTATACGAGCCGCAAAAGCCCCACTCGATGATTTACAATAAAATTTTGATTTTAAATTTTACGCGCTTCGGCCAAAGACTTCGTCCCTGCTGAACAAGCCTTAGCCGCAGAAATTTTGATCTAAAATTTGAGCAGCCCATCCTCGTCAAATTTAAAACCGAGCCCCCAAACCACCTCCCAGTAGTATCCGTCCGGATCGGCAAAATACGCGTGATATCCGCCCCAAAACGCATCTTGGGGCTCCTTGACGATGGTTCCGCCCGCCTTTTTTACTAGCTCTATGACGCTAGCTACGTCCTCTTTGTTTTTTACGTTGTATGCTAGCGTGATGCCAGCAAATCCGCTTCCTCTCGGCGGATCGTTTTCGCTGGTATCTCGAGCCAGCGCGTCTAGCGGGTAGAGCTCAAATTTAGTCCCAGGCGTATTAAAAAAAGTATACCGGCGGGTTGTCGTCTTTACAATCCGTCTCGTAACCTAGTCCGTCGCGATAAAATTTCAGCGCCCTTTGCATGCTTCGCACGCCTAGGCAGATGCAGGTTATTTTATTCATTTTTGCCTCCATAAATTTTAACGTATCTATTTTGGTTTCTTAATGCCGTAGTCAATCCTGCGCTCAAACAAGCCGTCGTCGTGCTAGCCGAGCGCGCCGTTCGAACTTTTTAATCGCCGATCATTAAAATTTTAAAATTTCGCCTCCAAGCTCGGCGTTAAATTTTAAAATTTAAGCCGCCTTTGATCTAACCTGCGCCTCACGGCTCAAACGCGAGACGGCGATTTTAGATGGCAGAATTTACGAACTTAAAGTCTGCATTTTACGGCTCAAAGGAGCAAGCTTTTAGGTTTCCGCCCGCTAAGCCCTTTTTAAACCACTCTTTGCGCTGTGCCGAGGTGCCGTGCGTGAAGGAATCAGGCACGACGCGACCGCTAAATTTGCGCTGCAACGTATCGTCGCCGATCGCGCTGGCGGCATTTAGCGCCTCGTCGATGTCGCCTGCCTCCAGCACGCGCCCGGCTTTTGCGAGATAATGCGCCCAGACCCCAGCGTAGCAGTCCGCCTGCAGCTCGACTTTGACCTGGAGCGCGTTTTGCTCGGCTTCGCTGCGAGCGCGCCTTTTTAGAGCGGCGACCTGTTCCAGCGTGCCGATTAAATTTTGAACGTGATGCCCCACTTCATGCGCGATGACGTAGGCCTGCGCGAAGTCGCCGCCAGCTTTGTACTTATTCGCAAGCTCGTCGAAAAATCCGAGATCGAGATAAATTTTACGGTCCCTCGGGCAATAAAAAGGTCCCGTCTGCGCGCTCGCAAAGCCGCAGCCGCTTGCGATCTGATCGCGGAAAAGCCGAAGCCCGGGCTCCTCATAGCGCGCGCCGGCACTTTTAAATATCTCGCCCCAAACGTCCTCGGTTTGAGCTAGCACCGCCGAGACGAAGGCGAGCTTTTCTTGCTCCTGCGGGCTATCGGTCGGCTCTCTCTGTGTGCTGGCGCCTCCGTCTAAAAGCGCCAAAGGATTGTAGCCCATAAAATATGCTACGACGCCGATTACGAGCACTATGCGCCCGATCTTTGAGCCGAGCAAAAACCTGATGATCGGGATCAGCATCCCAAGCGAGCCGGAGCTCGTGCGCATGCTGCTTGCGCGGTCATCTTCTACATTTGAGCTTCGTCTGCCGTCTTGCCATTTCATGTTTTTCCTTTAAAATTTTTGAGCCATTATACTAAAATTTTAAAAAGAGCGCCGCCTTGCTTTTACAGAATACTGCCCGCATAGCGAAATAAATCTGAAATTTTGCTTATTTTAAATTTCTTTTAAGCTGTTTAAAATTTTAAATTCTATATAATCGCCCTTTTTAAATTTAAAAGAAAGGAGAATTTGTGGCAAAAGACGACGTCATAGAGATCGACGGCAACGTCATAGAAGCGCTGCCGAACGCGACTTTTAAGGTCGAGCTAGACAACAAACACGTGATTTTATGTCATATCGCGGGCAAGATGCGGATGCACTACATCAAGATAATGCCCGGCGATCGCGTAAAAGTTGAGCTGACCCCTTACAGCCTCGATAAAGGCAGGATCACCTACCGCTATAAGTAAGGATAAAGTTAAATTTAGATATACTCGCGATTTTGCGACTAAACTGTAGGAAGAAGTGTTTTCAAAATCCCCACTATTTTGAAAACAGTTGGTTTGATACTTTCGCTTTTGAAATTTCATTAAACCTAGGTGCAGTTTGCATTTAAAGTGGAGAAAATTTTAGGAGAGTGGAATGAAAGTTCGTCCATCCGTTAAGAAAATGTGCGACAAATGTAAAATTGTCAAGCGCAAAGGTGTTGTTCACGTTATTTGTGAAAATCCAAAACATAAACAAAGACAAGGATAAGTTATGGCTCGTATCGCAGGTGTAGATCTACCAAAGAAAAAAAGGATTGAATACGGACTAACTTATATCTACGGTATAGGTTTATTTACGTCGAGAAAAATTCTCGATGCGGCAGGAATTTCTTACGATAAAAGAGTCGCCGATCTGAGCGAAGATGAAGCCGCCGCTATCAGAAAAGAGATCCAAGAGCACTATATGGTCGAAGGCGATCTTCGCAAACAAGTGGCTATGGATATAAAAGCGCTTATGGACTTGGGCGGCTATCGCGGCTTAAGACACAGAAAAGGCCTTCCTGTTCGCGGTCAAAAAACAAAAACGAACGCCAGAACCAGAAAAGGCAAACGCAAAACCGTCGGCGCGGCAGCTAAATAAGGATTGAGATATGGCACAAAAAAAAGTAGTTAAGAAAAAAACCGTCAGAAAAAATATCGCCAAAGGCATAGTTTACATCTCCGCTACGTTTAACAACACTATGATTACCGTAACGGACGAGATGGGCAACGCGATCGCGTGGAGCAGTGCGGGCGCTTTAAATTTTAAAGGCAGCAAAAAATCCACCCCTTATGCGGCACAGCAAGCCGTCGAGGACGCGTTAAATAAAGCCAAAGAGCACGGCATCAAAGAGGTAGGCGTCAAGGTTCAGGGTCCGGGAAGCGGACGCGAAACCGCCGTTAAAAGCGTAGGTAGCGTAGAAGGGATTAAAGTCACATATTTCAAAGATATCACTCCTCTTGCGCACAACGGTTGCAGACCGCCTAAACGACGTCGCGTGTAATTATAAAAGGAGAAATTTATGGCTAGATATACAGGACCGGTTGAAAAATTAGAAAGAAGGCTCGGCGTCGATCTATTTATGAAAGGCGAGAGAAGGCTTGCGGGCAAGAGCGCACTTTTAAAACGCCCTTACGCTCCGGGTCAGCACGGACAAAGACGCGCCAAACTAAGCGAATACGGCTCACAGCTTCGCGAGAAACAAAAGGCTAAATTTATGTACGGCGTAAGTGAGAAGCAGTTCCGTAGGCTATTTGCCGAAGCGGCTCGTAGAGAGGGTAACACCGGAGCGATCTTGGTTCAGCTTTTAGAGCAGAGGCTAGATAATGTCGTTTACCGCATGGGATTTGCTACGACTAGACGCTTTGCGCGCCAGCTCGTTACGCATGGACACATTTTAGTGGACGGCAAGCGCGTCGATATCCCTTCGTACTCCGTCCGTGCAGGACAAAAGATTGAAGTGATCGAAAAGAGCAAAAATAACCCGCAAATTTCAAGAGCACTGGATCTTACTGCACAGACTGGCATCGTAGCGTGGGTAGACGTAGAAAAAGAGAAAAGATACGGAATTTTTTCTAGAGTTCCGGAGAGAGAAGAAGTTGTTATTCCTGTAGAGGAAAGATTTATCGTAGAGCTTTACTCGAAATAGTAGGTGCTAATATGAGAAAAATCACAACATCAGCTCATATGCCAACTGAAATAAAGGTTGAGAATGTCAGCGAAAATGTTGCTAAAATCATAGCATATCCCTTTGAAACGGGATATGCCGTCACTCTAGCTCATCCTTTACGAAGGCTACTTTATACGAGCACGGTCGGTTTTGCGCCGACTGCGGTTAAAATCGAAGGCGTAAGCCATGAATTCGACAGCATGCGCGGTATGCTCGAGGATATGGCGGCTTTTATCATAAATTTAAAGGGCTTAAGGTTTAAAATCAAGGGCGATTCCCTACGCGAGGTCGTAGAATACAGCTTCAAAGGACCTAAAGAAATTTACGGCAGCGACCTAAATAACGACGCCGTAGAGATCGTAAATCCAAGCGCTTATCTAGCTACGATAAACGAGGATGCCGATCTTAAATTTACGCTCATCATCGAAAAGGGCATCGGCTACGTTCCAAGCGAAGAGATCAGAGAAAATTTAGATGCTGATTTCATCGCGCTAGATGCGTTTTTTACCCCGGTAACCAAGGCCGTTTACGATATCGAAAACGTATTCGTAGAGGATAATCCCGACTACGAAAAGGTGATCTTTACGATCACTACCGACGGTCAGATCAGCGCGATAGATGCGTTTAAAAACGCGCTTGAGGCGATGTATCAGCAGCTGGCGGTTTTCAAAGGCATCGTAAATATCAGCGCTGCAGATACTTTCGGTAGGGCAATCCCTGCAAATTCCGAGTTTGCAAAGCTTTTTGAGAGCGTTAGCAATCTAAGCTTAAGCGCACGAAGCTTCAACTGCCTGGATCGCGCGGATATTAGATTTATCGGCGAGCTAGCGATTATGGAGGAGAGTGAGCTTAAAGACCTTAAAAATTTAGGCAAAAAATCTCTCGAGGAGATCAAGGCCGTAATGGAGGAGATCGGTTATCCTATCGGCAACCAAGAGCTCGGCGAGAAAAAAGAGCAGCTAAAACGCAAGCTCGATGAGCTGAAGGCTCAAAGACAAAAGAATGAAGGACAATAAATGAGACATAATCACGGATATAGGAAGCTAGGGCGTACTTCGTCTCACCGTGCCGCCCTGCTTAAAAATTTAACCATCGCTTTAGTTACTAGCGGCAAGATTGAAACCACACTTCCTAAGGCAAAAGAGCTAAGAAGCTATGCCGAAAAGCTGATCACTCGCGCGCGAAAGGGCGACAGCGAGGCGCATAGATTTGTTTTCGCGGCGCTTCAAGATAAGGCTGCGACAAATAAGCTAGTCACCGAGATCGCTCCAAAATACGCAGGTGTAAACGGCGGCTACACTCGCATCATCAAAACCCGCCTTCGCAAGGGCGACGCCGCAGAGATGGCTTATATCGAGCTAATCAGCAAATAAAATTTCGGGATCACTCCCGAAATTTCTTCTATGAAATTTAAAATTTTTCTTCCGCTTGTTATCATCGCTGCGGGCCTAGCGTGGGCATTGGACAATTATCTTAGCTATAAAAATATCGAAACGATTAACTCCGAAATTCCGCTAAAGCAGGCATTGAGCGGCGAGCAAATCTCTAAAATTCGCGTCTATAAATCCAAACGAATTCTTGAAATTTTAACCTCAAAAGGCGTCGCGAAAAGCTACAAAATCGCCCTCGGACGCGAGCCTGAAGGGCATAAAGAGGTTCAAGGCGACGGCAAAACCCCGGAGGGCAACTACACCATAAACGGCAAAAATCCAAACTCGGCGTATCATCTAAATTTAGGCATCTCCTATCCGAACAAAGCCGACATAGCGCACGCAAAATTCCTCGGCAAGAGCGCAGGCGGCGATATCAAAATCCACGGGCTACCGAATAAATTTAGCTACCTAGGGCAGAGTATCGCGGCGTTCGGCGACTGGACGGAGGGCTGCATAGCACTCGTCAATGACGATATGGACGAGCTTTTCGAGCACGTAAAAATCGGCACGCCGATAGAAATTTTGCCGTGATCGCACGCGCCCGCGCTAAAATTTCACAGCCGCGATCGATATAAAACATAGCGAAATTTCGACCACGAGCTTTAAAATAATATTGCCGCCCAGGCTTTCGTATGCCGCAAAATTTGCGATCAAGATCATTCCTGTTCTTTATAAAATTTAATCGTATCGGCGTTTATCTCAATAAATTTAGACAAAATCGCCTTAAATTCTCTCCCGCTCAAGCAAAATTTCATCCCAAATTTAGCCCCCGACCGGGCTGAAATTTCATCCCAAATTTATAACGCAAATAGTCTAAATTTCAATATATGCAGGCCCGATAATTCGCGAGCTTCATCCTTACCGAATCGATAAAATTTTAAAATCATAGTTCCGGCGCCCGCGCCGTATAAAATTCTTTGCGATCTATGGCACAAAATCCGTGTCCTCGCGCAAAATTTCAGATTAAATTTCATCCGCGATAAGCCTTTTTTTATCGCTTTTGGATATAATTCGCCAAAATCAAAACAAGGAATTTTAATGATACCATTTACAGACGAAGAGCTTCTAGCTCCGGTACAAGGCAGCTTGGAGCTAATCCGACCGATGCTGCAAAACGACGGCGGCGACATGCAGCTTTTAGGCATAAAAGACGGCGTCGTCTATGTCCGCCTTACCGGGCATTGCCACGGCTGCGCCGCAAGTGCGCAGACCCTAAAATACGGCGTCGAGCGCCAGCTTCGCATGGATATTCACCCCGAGCTTAGCGTCGTAAACATCCCCGAAGGCGAAGAGTTTGAACTATAAAAAACTGGGGCTAAAGGCCTTTTCGCGCGGAGAATTCGAACTTGCGAAGCTATATTTTTCGCTCGCATACGAAAAAAGTGGCGAGGAGGAAATTCTATTTTTGCTTGAACTTTGCCAGACCGCGATGGCAGACCGCGAAGAGGCGCTTATGCTCTTTGATTTTTACAACCTCAGCCCAAAAACTCAAACCGCGGAGCTTTTTAAAATTTTAAACTCCATCAATGAAAAGATCGCGAATGAAGCGGCTTCCGAACCCGGCGCCGAGGACGAGATCGCCGTTATCGCTTATGCGGATTTTATGCGAGCGGTAGACCAAAGGGGCTTTAAAGACGCCTTCGAATCGATCATTTTTTCCTCCAAAATCGCCATTTCGGACAAAACCGAGATGATAGAATTTTTAGAAAATTTGATAGAAAACGGCTACTACGAAATGGGGCTTAATTACGTCGAGAGCTCGGCCGCCGCGTATGCAGGCGATGAACGCTTCGAAGCGCTGATGCAAAAAATCAAAAATCATGAAAATACGACTCGAAAATAGCTTTATCACCGATAACTCCGCCGAGTGCGAGGCAGGCTGCTTTTTTATGCATACGGATGCGAACGCTAAATTTCAAGCCGAAGCGGCGCAAAAAGGCGCGCAGATCATCTCTATCACGCAAGCAAAGGAACTTTTAAATATTAATCCGCGCATCAAAATCGTAGGCATCACCGGTACGAACGGCAAAACGACGACCGCGGCGGCGATCTACTCGACGCTACTGGATCTAGGCTTTAGCTGCGGTCTAAGCGGCACGCGCGGAGCCTTTATAAACGAGCGCAGGATCGACGAAAAGGAACTTACGACGAGCTCAGTTTTTAAGACGATGAGCTATCTTCACGAAGCTAGCAAGCAGGGCTGCGAGTATTTCGTCATGGAGGTTAGCTCGCACGCAATCGCGCAAAACCGCATAGAAGGGCTAAATTTTGCGCTTAAAATTTTTACGAATTTAAGTCAAGATCATCTCGATTATCACGGCAGCATGCAAGAATACGCCGCAGTCAAGAGCTCGTTTTTCGCAGACGACGCGCCAAAACTCATAAACGCCGATGACGGGCACATTAAATTTAATCCCGCAAACGCCCTTACCTACGGCATCAAAAATGCCGCAAGCTTCGGCGTGAGCGGATACGGGCTAAAGGGCGGTATCGACGCGCTCGTGCGCACTCAAAACGGCGATAATGCGCAGCTGCAAAGCGATCTCATCGGCGAGTTTAATCTCTACAACCTTACCGCGGCGTTTGCGGCGGTTAAAATTCTAACTAAGCTGCCGAACGAAGAGATCGCAAAAGCCCTGACAAACTTCGGCGGCGTCGAGGGTCGCGTGCAGATCGTAAATAAAAATCCGCTTGTAATCGTCGATTTCGCTCATACCCCGGACGGCATCGAAAAGGTGCTAAACGCGCTGCGCGCAAGCGGCGAGATCATCGCGGTTTTTGGCGCGGGAGGCGATCGCGACCACGGCAAGCGTCCGAAAATGGGCGCCATCGCGGAGCACTTTGCTAAAATCTGTATCGTTACGAGCGATAACCCGCGCAGCGAAGAGCCGAGCGAAATCATCGAGCAAATTTGCGCCGGTATGCGCCGAAAAGATAAAATTTTAAAGATCGCGGATCGTAAAGAGGCTATCGCGCGCGCGCTAGATCTTGCCAAAAACGGCGAGATGATCGCTATTTTGGGCAAAGGCGACGAGACCTACCAGGAGATCAAGGGCGTGAAGCACCCCTTCAGCGACAAGCAGGTCGTAAGCGAGCTCGTCGCGGCGCGAGGCGAGTCAAATTTAGACTAAATTTAAAGGACGGCCGATGAAAATCGAAATTTTATCAAGCAAAATCCACCGCGCGCGCGTGACGGACGCCAATCTAAACTACGTGGGCTCGGTCACGATCGGACCCGAGCTCATCGAGGCTGCGGGGCTTTGCGAGTACCAAAAAGTCGAGATCCTAAACGTCAATAACGGCGAGCGCTTCGCTACCTACGTGATCCGCGGCGATAAAAAAGGCGAGATCTGCCTAAACGGCGCGGCCGCGCGCAAAGTATGCGTCGGCGACATCGTCATCATCGTGGCTTACGCACAGATGAGCGCCAAAAAAGCGAGAAGCTTCAAGCCTAAAATCGTGCAAGTAAACGAAAAAAACCAAATAACGGAGTAAAGATGTTTGAGGGAATGGATTTTTCAAAAATGGGGCAGATGCTCGATCAGATGCAGGCCAAGGCTAAGCAGATCGAGGAGGAGAATGCGCGCAAGGAATTTACCGTAAAATCGGGCGCGGGCATGGTCGCCATCAGGCTAAACGGCGCGGGCGAGGTGCTCGATCTGAGCATCGACGATAGCCTTTTTAATGACAAAGAGAGCTTGCAGATCCTGCTAATTTCGGCGATAGGCGACGCGATAAAACTCGTCGAAAATGAAAAGAAAGGCGCCGCAGCGTCCATGCTAGGAGGGCTCGGCGGATTGGGTGATCTGCTTGGCAATAAGGGCTAAGCGTAGTTCAAAAATGGTGAAAATAGGCTTTTTAGAGAGGGCGACTACTTCCCGCCTGGCGAGCGGTTTGGATTTTACGGAGCGAGCGGCTTCTATAGCGAACTAAATGAAGCCCGATTTTATAAGGCGGCGTTAAATTTAGATTTTGTGGCGATACGGTTTGCATAAAGCACGGCTCGCTTGATTTGACGCTAGGTTATTAAATTTCAACCTTAGCAAATCGGTCAAATTTAACGGGTGGCACGAGGGCAAATTCTAAAATTTCGGCGAGCTGCTAAGCTGCGGCGCAAAGTAAAATTTAGCTCGCACGGCTTAAATGCAAAGCGGGCGAGCCGTTGCGCGACATCCGCGAGCAAATCGAGCGTAAGATGCGGCTCAAAAAAGCGGAGCATCCTTCGCCTCGCGCACTGCGTAAAGCTAGGGAAATTAAAATTTAAAATTTTAAGCGGTATGATTACTTCTACGCGACGTACAAACGGCTCGCGACAGCAAAGTCTAAGTTGCGCGACGAAAAGGTATTCGAAGGGCGCGAATTTGCATTCGTCAAGGGCGCGCCTAAGCAGAGCAAATCAAAACCGCAAGGTAGGATCGATGGATATTTTAGAAAAATTTAAAGATTACTTGAAGCAAAACGAGCTGAAGGCGCCGAGCTTTCATCCGTATTTCGAGGAGGCGCTCAATTATATGCTGCAAGCGGGCGGTAAGCACTTTCGCGCGCAGCTACTGCTAGGCGTCGTCTCGGCGGTGGATGAGCGGCGCTTTGAGGGTGCGCTGGCGATGGCGATGGCGCTTGAGATGATCCACACCTACTCGCTTATCCACGACGATCTGCCCGCGATGGACGATGCGGATCTGCGCCGCGGACGGCCGAGCCTGCATAAAAAATACGACGAAGTCACGGCGATTTTGGTGGGCGACGCGCTAAATACCGACGCGTTTTTGATCGCCGCGAGCGCAAATTTAAGCGACGAGATCAAGATCAAATGCATTAAAACTATAGCGCGAAACGCGGGCAGCAGCGGCATGGTGCTGGGTCAGGCGATTGATTGCCGTTTTGAAAACAGCCCGCTAAAGCAAAACGAGCTTGAGTTTTTGCATCTGCACAAAACGGGCGCGCTCATCGCAGCGGCGTTTGAGCTAGGCGCCATAATCGGCGGGCTAAAGGACGAGCTCGCGAGTGAACTTTATAAGATCGGATTGAAGCTAGGTCTTATATTTCAGATCGAGGATGACATCATCGACGCCACAGGCGACGAAGCAAGCGCAGGCAAGCCCGTAGGAGCGGACGGCGCGAAAAATTCCTTCGTAAATTTACTCGGACTTGCGGGCGCTAGAAGCTACAAGCAGCGTCTAATAGACGAGGTAAGCGGCGCGATGAGCGGCTATGATGCGAGCCTGCGCGATTTGGTTTTAAATTTGATAGAAAAATACCTGAAAGGATGAAAAATGTCGAGCGAGCAGCTAAGTAAAATTTCAAACACGATCAAATTTCTAAGCGCGGATATGATCCAAAGCGCCAACTCGGGCCATCCCGGTACGCCGATGGGGCTAAGCGACGTAATGAGCGTCTTTATGAGCAAGGTTCGCCACAACCCCAAAAATCCCGCGTGGCTAAACCGCGACCGCGTCGTATTTTCGGGTGGGCACGCAAGCGCACTCGTGTATAGCTACCTCTATCTTAGCGGATACAATCTGAGCATGGACGATCTGAAAAGCTTCAGGCGCCTACACTCCAAAACCCCGGGCCACCCGGAGATAACCACTCCCGGCGTCGAGATCGCTACCGGACCGCTCGGACAAGGCGTCGCAAACGCAGTCGGATTTGCGATGGCCGCAAAATACGCCGCACATCTGCTCAATGAGGAAGGAAACGAGATCATCGATCACCGCGTCTATTGCTTCTGCGGCGACGGCGATCTACAGGAGGGCATCAGCTACGAAGCGTGCGCGCTTGCGGGCAGACATAGCCTCGATAATCTTACGATAATTTATGATTCTAATGGCATCACGATCGACGGCAGCACCGATATCGCGTGGTTTGAGGATGTGAAGGTGCGATTTGAAGCGCAAGGCTTTGAGGTCGCGCGCATCGACGGGCATAATTTCGATCAGATAGAATTTGTCCTTGACGAGGTCAAAAACAAAACCAAACCCTACCTCATCATCGCAAATACCACGATCGGCAAGGGCGCGCTCGAGCTTGAGGGTACGGCCAAGACGCACGGCGCACCGCTTGGAGAGGAGCTGCTTGCACGCGCTAAGCAAAGCCTGGGCTTTGATCCCGCCCAAAGCTTCGTCGTAAGCGAGGACGTGCTTTTTGAAACGCGCGCCGCGGTTGAGAAAGGCGATTTGGAGGAGCGGCTTTGGAAGGAAAAGCTCGCAAAGCTAAGCGATGAAAAAAGAGCGCTTTTAAACGAGCTTTTAAATCCCGACTTTAGCAAGATAGAATTCCCTGATTTTAGCGGGCTTAAGGTCGCCACGCGCGATAGCAACGGTAAAATTTTAAATGCTATCGCAAACGCGGTGCCCGGCTTTTTGGGCGGAAGCGCCGATTTGGCGGCGTCGAATAAGACCGAGCTAAAAGGCGGCGGCGACTTTCCGTGCGGCAAAAATTTACACTTCGGCATCCGCGAGCACGCGATGGCGGCGATCGGCAACGCCTTTGCGAGATACGGGCTTTTCATCCCGTTTAGCGCGACGTTTTTCATCTTCAGCGACTATCTCAAGACGGGCGCGCGACTCGCGGCGCTGATGGGCTTGCGACACTACTTCGTATTCACGCACGACAGTATCGGCGTGGGCGAGGACGGGCCGACGCACGAGCCTATCGAGCAACTTAGCACCTTCCGCGCGATGCCAGACTTCTACACTTTCCGCCCCGCAGACGGCAACGAAAACGTAAAATGCTGGCGCACGGCGCTTGCTCTGAATGCGCCCGCGGCGTTCGTCTGCTCACGTCAAGGGCTTGAGCCGCTACCTAAGGCGGTTTTGGGCGACGTGCAAAACGGCGCGTATCTGCTAAAACAGAGCAAAGAGGCGCGGATCACGCTCATCGCAAGCGGCAGCGAGGTTTCGCTCTGCCTAAAAGCGGCGGCAATCCTGCAAGAGCAAGGCATCGGCGCAAACGTCGTAAGCGCGCCATGCTTCGAGCTTTTGTGCGAACAGGACGCTGATTATCTGGCGCAAATCCTGCAGGCGCAAACCAAAATTTTAGCCGTCGAAGCCGCAAGCGCGCTTGAATGGTATAAATTTGCAGACGCGGTACACGGCATGCAAAGCTTCGGCGAGAGCGGTAACGCGAGCGAGCTATTTAAGCTTTTCGGCTTCACCGACGTAGCGATCGCAAAAGAGGCGAGAGAGCTTTTAGAGCAGTAACGGCAAAGGACGAAATTTGAGCGAAAAAATCAAAATTTCATATTTAGACGGATTTAAAATTTACGGATTAAAAGCCCGCACGAAAAACGAGGACGAGCTAGACGGGAGCGGTAAAATTCCCGCGCCGTTGGCGGAATTTATGGATGGCACTACCCAGCCGCGATAAGCCAAATTTTATCTCGGGCAAAATTTTACGCTACTACTGCGGATAGAATTATGGCGGCGAGATAGAATTTTATCAGCTAAGGCGACAGCGAAATTTCGCGCCACTCTTTTGTGAAGAATTTAGCTTAGCATATATCAAAATTTTACCTGCTGCAGCGGAATTAAACCTGCCGCCAGAAAAGCTCTATTTCGCACTAACGCATAACAAAATTCTATCTGTTTTCTAAAGCAGAATTTCATTCTGTCGCCGTGAAGTAAAATTTTACTATGCGGCAAAGCTTTGCGGCGTCGTATGTTTAAAGTGCAAATTTCAAAATTCTAGATTAAGTCCGATCTAAAACTCCGCCTCTCCGCCCGCAAAATCAGGCGAAATTTCACGCGAAATTTCATTTTTAAATCTGTTATTAAGCCATTTTTGGCTTAAATTACATTTTCATTCGGGTAGATGTCCGAGCGGTCGAAGGAGCGCGCCTCGAAAGCGCGTAAGGCGTCAGCCTTCTAGGGTTCGAATCCCTATCTACCCGCCATTCATTCAAATTTCACCCAATACTTTGGAGTTAAGATGAGCAACAAACTCCTTTCGATGAGCCTGCAGGAGCTGTGGCGGCTCTTTCCGATACGTCTCGTGCCGCACGATCTGCGCTGGGGCGAATACTTTAGGCAGGAGCGCGAAATTCTGCGCGGCCTGCTGCGAGATTGCGGCAAGATCAAGATCCACCATATCGGCAGCACCGCGGTAAGCGGGATCTGGGCGAAGCCGATCGTGGATATTTTGATCGAATGCTCGGATATTGCCGCCGCCAAGCAGCGCCTGATAGACGCGGGCTATCTGCTAATGAGCGAAAAGGGGAGCCGCTGCAGCCTAAATAAGGGCTACACCGAAGCGGGATTTGCCGAGCGCGTTTTTCACATACATCTACGAAATTTCGGCGATACGGATGAGATATTTTTTAGAGATTTTTTGCGGGCGAATGCGGATATCGCCGCGCGGTACGAGGCGCTTAAATTAGAGCTTTGCAAGCGCTATGAGTTCGATCGCGACGCCTACACTGCGGCGAAAAGCGAATTTGTGCTTAAATTTACGCGCATCGCTAAAGAAACCTCTAAATAACCGCGCAAAAATTTAATCTCTACACAGAAGCTCTCTCGCCAAGAGCGATAAAAATGGCTAAATTTTATAAATGATACGGGCGGATAGCGCCGCGCCCTGTGAGCTTATTTTTATAAAATTTTGACCGTAATTTCAAATTTTAAAGGCAACCACCTAGCTATCGTAGATAAAATTTTACAAATTCCGCCAGCGGTAAAGTCATCCACAAAACGCGCCGTATCATCGCATCACACCAAGGGTTAAGGCTCATTTCCGCGCTTCGGTACAAATTTAAATTTAAAAGCCTACGCGTCGTTAAATTTTTAGAATTTCACCAAAAACAAACTCACAAACTCGCTAAATTTAAAGCGGCGAAAATTTAAAATTTCTCACCGCTAGCTAGCCGCACAAATCCGTCTGGCACTTAAATTTAATGATCGCTCTTCAGCCCCGCGCCGCAAAGCGGGATGATGCTATCTCCTTGTAGATCGTGGCTTTCTTTGTAGCGCAGATACGCCGCGTAGGTAGCCGCGGTCGTGTGCTCGACGTAAAATCCGCCGCGCGCAAGCGCCGCTCTGGCAGGCAGTAT
>CAUSCW010000029.1:0-24112 GCA_963530195.1 uncultured Campylobacter sp. | reverse complement strand
GAATTTTAGAATTTTAGAATTTTAGAATTTTAGAATTTTAGAATTTTAGAATTTTTAAGGCGCGGAATTCTCGCGCCTTTACTTTAATTGTTTGAGAGTCGTTGTTTATTTGTTATTATATTATTTTTAATGTAGCCCAAGATAAATAAAATCGCATTTTATAAAATCTTTCTTTTAGAAAATCTTTAAAATTTATTTATATTTGTTCCATATCCATATAAAATTTAAGCAAAAAAAATGTAAAATAGTAGCTAAAAATTATGTTATTGACCGGAGGGTAGTATCATGAAAGTTAAGAGTTTTAGCTTTGCGCCTCTTTTGGCGCTGTTGTTTTGTTTCGTGGCGGGAGCCTTTGCGGATAATAGACCCAATATTAAGATCAATCCCGCCGTTATAGATCCTTGGGAATACCCTGATAGTGGCGTGATCAATAGTAGTGATCCGCATTGGTATTGGTATTCAAGCGGTGAATGTGGAGATGGCGCCGGTCATAATCATTGTGGAACATGGAATTTTAGTGGTATTCGAGATTGGAAAAATCAAACCCCTGTAGTTAGATTTGGCGGTCCCGGTACCTATGTATTTGGAGACTATGCCGTAGCTGGAAATACAGTGCTTAGTTTTGATTGGGACGGAGTTACAAAAGAAGTGGATAAAAACTTTATAGCTGGCGCAAACGGTCATTATTTAAAAGAGGATCCAGATACTTCGGCGGGTGCCTTTTATCTAAATAGCTCCAAATCGACTCTAAAACTACCTAAGGGTATTACTAAAGATGATATCGTTTTTGCAGCTTTGTATTGGCAAGGTAACGTAAGAGAGGCAAGAGAGCTTATCAATGAGGGATGGGATAAATACGTAGGAAATGGCGACGGAGTTAAGTTTGCGAAATGGTATAAATGGGCTAAGCTTAGAATGAAAAGCTCAAAAAGTGCAACAAGTACTGCTCCTATAGATATCCCGAGGGATAGATGTAACGGTGTAGCCGGCTGGAATTATAGGGAGAATGCTAGCTATAGAAATCTTCCTAACCCTCGGAAGGTAGAGATGCGTTTGGAATACGGCTGCTTTGCAGATATTACGGATAAAGTGAAGGCAAACTTTGTTGATTACTCTGATAGTATAGATTTTACCGTAGGAAACATAGTAGCTAGCGATGGTAGGGATAATGCCGGTGCAGCCCTTATTAATGGTGAGTTAAAAAATATTAGACTTGGTATGTGGGGTGGCTGGGGTGTAATCATAGTATATGATAAGACCTTGGACTCTAGAAATAAGCTAATGGCAGATTTACAAAGCCCTGCTAATCCTGTGGGTGTAGCGAAACCATTTACTTATGCAGAAGCTGCAAAATTTAAAAACGATTATTACAAACCTAAAAATGTAACCGTATATGGTGACTTTATAGCTATTACGCCTTGGGCGGGTGCAAATGAATCTATAAATGTAAAAGCCGAGTTAAAAGGCTTTTACACTCCTAGGAGCGGTCGCGTTAATGCTAAGCTTAGTTTTTTAGGTTTTGGTGGCGAGGCGAAACTTGGACCTGAAATGAGTGGCAATGATAAGACGAAGGAATTTTTTAGAGTAGAGAATAAAAAAGCGGGCGGTAAAATGGATACTTTATATACTCCTAATGCCGCTTGGTCTAATGGAATAAACGCATTGGCTCAAATCGGAAGCGAATGGTATTCTAATATATTCGGTGGCACCATTATGAGGCTAAAAAGCGAAAATGGTGGATATGCTGAGATACCGGAAATCCTAAGAGGTAAGCATTACGAGGGAACGGATCAGGCAGCCGCCGTGGATTTAGATGAATTTGATATAAGCGATAAAATGGGCTACGGGCAATCAAGTATAAAGTTGGAACTGGGTGGTACGTATAACTCAACAAACAACCAATCCGATCAAAACTTTATAAGTATGATAGCAATATCGGTAGACTTATATGTTCCTCAACTATGCTATCAGTATGAGGTATATAATGCCGCTAACTGGGTAAAATTCTTTAGAACTAAAGATGAAGATCCGCAGAATGGCAAAGTTATCGGTAGCAGATATAGTAAGACTGAGATTGACGACAATAAGCCAGAGCAGATCAAAAATCCAGTAGTTGCGGGCGAGCATATCTACTATAGAATGAAATTCGAAAACAGACTAAATGGTGGTAATAGCGAGGATGCTGTAGGTGCAGTAGTGTCAATCGATTTTGCTCAGGCAGGCGCTGCCTATACCAAAGATAGTTCTACTATAAATAATGAACTAGCCATAAACGATCCTATCACTACCACTACAAATACCATACCTGCAGCGGCTGCAGAGAAGCTGGTCTATCTACGCGATGGTCAAAAGGGTGCATATAAGACGATGAAAGATGTCATAAATGGCGGCACCCCAAATGTTACGGATCCTATCTATAATGATAGGCAATTTACGACGCTAGATAATAATGTCTTAAAATTCTATATCGGCGAGGGTGCAGGAGAGATAAAAGCTGGCACGACTACTCCGGTGGGCGGTCTAATGAGACCAGGTAAAGCGGCGTATGGTGAGTTTAACGCTACCGTTAATACCGGTGCAAAAATTCTTCAAGCTCCTGCCGTGACATTAAGCTACAAGATGAGTCTAGATATCGGCGGCGGTCAGAGAGTCGTCTTAGATATGGATAGTGCCTCTGAACTTGAGCTATGCGATGCAACGAAGGTTTCTAAAAGTGTTGATATCCAGCCGCTAAGTGGTTTGCAAGTAGTAAATAAGAATTTTAGTAATAGCGACGACGATGATAGGCTATATACTCAAATCTCCGATAAGCCTTTTGATGCAAAACTCATCTTTAGACCAGATTACGAGAGCCAATATTGTAAGTCTTATGATGATAAAACCGGTAAATGTACAGATTATATCGGTGCGGCTGCGAATTCTCCTTACTTTAAAAAAGATCCTAATACAGGTAAGCTCGTATATATCGGTAGCAAGGATAGAAAGCTTGAGAAATTTGGCTTGGGAGGAAAATTATATTTGTCCGTCATCAGGGCAAAAAATGCTGCTACTACGTCAGACAAAGTCAGTGAGGATGATAAGAAAAATAGCGTAGTTTATGCATGCCGATCAGTAACTGATACCTTAAAAATTCCGTTTAAGCTAAATGGCGATTCCTATTCTGTAGATAAGGAATTAGATTTTAAAAATAAGAGCATTTTAACTCTAAATAATATAGAGATAGGTGATGCGTATCAAGGTCTTACATTTATGCTTAGTTATCGTCCTGACGAGCAAGCTACCTCGAGATCCGATTTAGATAAGTATATAAAAGATAAGGACTTAAACAGTGAGGATCCTAAGGCTTACTATTTAGAGCTTAAAAAATGGGAGCTTAAGAAGCAATACGGGTATTGTGAAGCCAATGAAGATTTTGATTGGTGCAATAAAAGTCTGACTGCGGAACAAAAGAAGGATATCTGGGATAATATTATACAAAAGAAGCTGGATGAGCTTAAAAATAGTATAGATACGGCTAGCAATGAGTTCGGAATTAAAATGTCAAAAGACGGCTCGTTCCATATATGCGGTAGCGATAACTTCGTACTCCGCCCTGCGTATTTCAAAGTAGATACCGATGCGCTAAATAATTCCGGTAAATATAGCAAGATCGTAGATACTACCGCTAGTGGCGATATAACTAAAAAAGGCGTTAGTACCGATGTTTATAATCCTACCGAACTTCGCGTGGGTGGTGACTATGAGCAGAACGCAGATATTTTAGCGCACGTAATATCAGCTAGAAGTTACAGCGATAACGGCGTACCTAACTATACTGCAAGAATTGGCGGCGACCTAGGTAATCAGCGCTATCATCTACGTAAAAGCTATGGTACGGATTCCGACGATACTCAAGATATATCAACTAAGATCCGTGGCATCCAGACTTACTTGCGCCCATTCATATCTAATGAATGTGTGGCTAATGTAGATACCCAGTCTTATTATGTCGATAGAAAAACAGCCACTACTACATTAAAACGCGGTGTAAAGCAAGACGGCTGCTACGGCGGTACTGCAGTAGAGTATTCCGGTGCTAAATACAATGCCGAGACAGGCAAATACGAGATCGATCCATCGGCTATCAAAAAGGGCTCTTTTGGCAAGAGCGATGATGTTTCGTGCGTATTAAATGGTACAAGCTCAAAATTCGACGCATCGTATAGAAGAGTATGGGATAAAAATGCCGTAAGCTTATGGGCGGATTTTAATGCTAGAGATATCGTAGAGACTGGAGGTGTAGCGAAATTCAGCGGCAAAGGCAATTCTCAAGGCGCATATTTGATGACTCAGTCTAGAAAAGCTTCTGTGGATAAAGATAAAGAAAATGCCGTTATTTATACTGAAGGATTAGGTGCAAATGCCGATAAAATTTTTAATTACTATAATGTCGGCGATGTACTCGTAAATATTTATGATAATTCGTGGACGGATGCTTATTCCGATCAGACATACTCTAAGAAGTGGAAGAGCGCTAAATGTATTATCAATTCATCTAGCAACACTCCGGACGCTAAAGGTATGGTAGGTTGCGACGTAGGTATGAGGCTTGCTGCTAACAAAGATAAAGCGATAAACGATAATATTGTATTGCGCTACAAGCCGGATCGTATCAGAGTGTCGCTCGTAAGTCTTGATAATGGTATAACAACCGGCGTAGGCGATAATAATATCACCGGTGGAACATCTGCATATACATATTTTAATGATCCGTATATTGAGAATAATGTCGTAGTATATCCAGGTGAAAATCCCGCACAGAATTTAGCTGTAACGCGTCAGATAAGCCAACTTGCCAAACTTAAAGTCAATGCCGTAGCGTATCTATCTGACAAAGTTTATAAGGATGTCATCGCTACGCTTTATGACGGATATAAGCAAGATGTTGGTGGTACTCCTCAAGCCGTGTGCGGATTTTCGAGTGATCTTGATTTTGCGCTAAATTTTGGATTTGATTGTCAAAGCAATAGTGCCGACGGACGTTGCTCCACAGCTACTGCTAATAGGACCGGTGGAGCTACAAATTACGTGCCATATCCTAATAGACCTACCGTTGTCTACAATATCCCTAGTGGTACACAGTTTTTCGCTAAGAATTCTAACGAGTGCCTAGGCGCTACGGGATATGATAGCAGATGCTATACGTATAACGCAAGGACCTTAAGCTCAACTGTTACCGGAGGTTGGGAAGAAGCTGCTTCCGCTGCTGATACGGGCTACGGCTTGCCTATACCGCTTGGAATGGCGCTTAATTATTACTCCGATGCTTCATTAATAGGCGGACTTATTAATAGACCAAAAGGCGGCACAGGAATTAATTACGATTCTAAGTCAACTGATTTTAGAATTTTGGCGCAAGGATTTAGAGAGGGGCAGACCCCTGGTTCAACTGTGTATTTTAATTTCGCTAGGATGCATAAAACTCCTAGCACTCCAGTGCTCATCTACGCTAGTGACTTTGATATCAGAAATGGCACGGTTAGTATCGCCGAAAATTTTTGGCCGTCAAAATTTGATAAATCATACAATGCTATCTCGGATACAACTTCGGAGCAATATAAGAAAGATGATATAAAGTTATTCCAAGAGAACTTTAATACTTTCATCACTAGAAAGGTTAGCGAGACCAAAGCTGCAAGCAAAGCTGCTTATATAGCCGCTGCTAATTCCAATAGTAAGACCTATGCAACAGGTAAAACCGTTATAGACTTTAGCGATAACGTAGGCACTTACGCACTATTTGTCTATGGTACGTCGTATGACAAGAGCCTAGGATCCAGGGTGTATCAGGCTACTACCAGAACCGGGGTAACCGTACCTATTTATACGCAGATCTATTGCGGCAGAACCGATAGGTGCGCGAATATGCCTGCTCCTAGCGCAGAACTTGCTTATGAAGCCCCTGGCTCGAATATATTTACCGTGCTAGCGGCTCAAGATCATAGCCTAACTGATTTTACGAAGTTCGTAGTAAATACTAGGGCTACCCTAAATAATATAGGAGCAGAATTCGTAAGCGCTTATACTAGCTTTACACCTACTGGCGTAACTGTTCGCAGGGGTAATGTAGTAAGCGGCGGTAAGGAAGATATAGCTATCCAGGCTACTGTACCAGGTCAGGCTAGGATACGTATTGAAACTAACCCATGGCTTATCCATACGCCTGCTGAAAATCAGAGAACTATGTTTACCGTACCTTCTACTACTGGAGCTTACTCTAGCAGGTTCCCTGGCGTGCCACAGTATTTCAATCCTCTTACTGTAAATGTAAGAGCTGTTAGTCCTACAGTCTGGGGTGGAGAGGGTCAAGTCAAGTCCGGTACAGTAGATGACGTAGGATCATTCGCTGGCGGCAGCACATCGGATAATAGCACTAGCGATACTTCAACTAACAAGCTAGGTACGGGCGACATTCGCGATATCTACAATCAAAAGACCGATTGGTAGCGTTAGTGTTAAGTTCGCAATGCAAAGGCTAGCCTTCGGGCTAGCCTTTTTTTATGGGCGGAATTTTGGTTTTCTTGGCGATAGATCTTTCAAAATTCTGCTTTGCAAATTTTTGCCTAAAAATTCTATGAGATAGAATTTTTTGAAATTTTAAATTACGAAATTTCGCTGCGAAGCTTAGCGGTAAAATTTTTACTTACCGATATTTGTGCGTCGTAATGACATATAGTTTACGCACTAATTTCGATTGGTAGAATTCAAAGCAAAATCTCGTATGAGGGATCCCTCTTATTGCTTATTAAAATTCTCAGCCATTAGCATTGCAAGTTTCGTGCAGCGTGATCATGCAAAGCTTGTTGTAAATTTTTTATTGCGCGAGATTTTACATTTCAATACAGCCGCAAAATTCAATTAGTAAAATCTACACTAAGCGAGGTATAAAAGATCTCAGCCACATCCAGGACGCAGAATTCCATTAGTAAAATCTGCTCTCAACTCTCATCCTAAAATTCTATCGCGGCAAAACGCACCGCCGATAAAATTTAAAATTACTCAAAGCCACCCGTATCCCCCCTTTTTTTATACTTCAAAATTTTATTTCGTAAAATTTCAATCCGCCTAGAGCCGCCGTATAAATTTCGCTTCATAAATTCCATTCGCCCATTTACCCGTTTTTAAATGAAATTTCGGCACAATGCAGCTTAAAATTTCATCAGGAAAGCCACTTGAAAACAAAGAATATCAGAAATTTCAGCATCATCGCGCATATCGACCACGGCAAATCCACACTCGCCGACCGCCTAATCAGCGAGTGCAACGCCGTCGAGGCGCGCCAGATGAGCAGCCAGATTATGGATACGATGGATATCGAAAAGGAGCGCGGCATCACGATCAAGGCGCAGTCCGTGCGGCTCGAGTACGAGCTTGGCGGCGATAAATACGTTTTAAATTTGATCGACACCCCTGGCCACGTGGATTTTAGCTATGAGGTTTCGCGCTCGCTGGCTAGCTGCGAAGGAGCGATCCTCGTCGTGGACGCGAGCCAGGGCGTGCAGGCGCAGACCATTGCAAACGTCTATATCGCGCTACAGCACAACCTCGAGATCATCCCCGTGCTTAACAAAATCGATCTGCCCGCTGCCGATCCACAACGCGTAAAAGATGAGATCGAGCACGTCATTGGGCTGGATTGTAGCAGCGCGATCGAGGTCAGCGCCAAAACGGGCGTGGGCGTCAAAGAGCTTTTAGAGGCGATAATCACTCGCATCCCCGCACCTAAAACGGACGACGCCGCGCCGCTTAAGGCGCTCATCTACGACAGCTGGTTCGATAACTACCTAGGCGCGCTCGCGCTTGCGAGGCTCTACGACGGCGTGCTGAAAAAGGGCGACGAGGTCTATATCATGGGTAGCGAGAACCGCCACGAGGTGCTTGATCTGATGTATCCCAACCCGCTCGCGCCTACCAAAACTCGCGAGCTTAGCAGCGGCGAAGTGGGCATCGTAGTAATGGGACTAAAAAACGTTGCCGACGTGCAGGTGGGCGATACGATCACGCTTTTTAAAAATCGCGCCGCCGCTCCTGTGGGCGGCTTTGAGAAGGCCAAGCCCTTCGTGTTTGCGGGCATCTATCCCGTGCAGACCGATAAATTTGAAGATCTGCGCGACGCTTTGGATAAGCTCAGCCTAAACGACAGCTCGCTTAGCTATGAGCCCGAGACGTCGCTCGCGCTAGGGTTCGGCTTTCGCGTCGGGTTTTTGGGGCTACTGCATATGGAGGTCGTGAAGGAGCGGCTCGAGCGCGAGTTTGATCTCGATCTCATCGCCACGGCGCCGACCGTCACATACGCCGTGTATCTCACGGACGGCTCGTGCGTGCGGATACACAGCCCCAGCGAGCTTCCCGCGCCAAATTTCATCGAGCGTATCGAGGAGCCCTACGTCAAGGCGACCATCATCACCCCGAGCGAGTTTTTGGGCAATCTCATCAGCCTTTTAAATTTGCGCCGCGGCATCCAAACCAAGATGGACTACATCACGCCGGAGCGCGTCCTGCTCGAATACGACGTGCCGACAAACGAGATCATAATGGACTTTTACGACAAGCTCAAGTCCTGCACCAAGGGCTATGCGAGCTTTGATTACGAGCCGATCGATTATAGGCGTGGCGATCTAGTCAAGCTCGACATCCGCGTCGCCGGCGAAGCAGTCGATGCGCTCTCGATCATCGTGCCCGCCTCAAAGGCCGAATCCAAGGGGCGCGACCTCGTCAAAGCGATGAAGGAGATCGTGCCGCGGCAGCTTTTTGAGGTCGCGATCCAAGCAAGCATCGGCAACAAGATCATCGCGCGCGAAAACGTCCGCGCCATGGGCAAAAACGTGACCGCCAAGTGCTACGGCGGCGACATCACGCGCAAGCGCAAGCTCCTCGAAAAGCAAAAAGAGGGCAAGAAGCGCATGAAGGCGATCGGCAAGGTAAATCTGCCGAGCGAGGCGTTTTTGAGCGTGCTGAAGATCGATTAAATTTTATACTTACGCGGATGGACCAAATTTCATCTTTTGCCGCGCGGCCGTAAAATTTGCTTTTAAATTTTGACGATCGCTAGGGCGGTTTAAATTTAGCGGCTTGCCATTCGGTATGAAATTTCATCTTTAAATTTCACGATCTTAAGAGGCGATTTAAATTTTATGACTGCACGGCTTTTAAACTCTATCGCACGCCCTCCAAGCTGATACATTCGCTGCTACGCCAGTTTTGCGCCGCTTTAAGCTCTAGCGTTCACTGCTCGGTCGTAGAATTACGCCGCTCGCCGTTAGGCTAAAATTTCGCCTTTCAAATTTAACGATCGCTCGGGTGGTTTAAATTTTTGCCGCCCGTTGATCGTTGCGGTCGCGTCCGTCATCTCCTGCAATTGCACTCGCCATGGCCTTCGCCTTCTGCAAAATTTTATCCAGGCGGCGCCCGCTATAAAATTTTATCCGCTGGGGCTTTATAAAATTTGATTAAATTTTACTTCGCGCCGCGTGAAATTCCATAGTGCGAGTGCTTTATAGCAAAACGGCGTGCGCGGCGTATAAGAGAGCGCCGATAAATCCCCCAAAAGCGCTAAATTTATCGGCGTAAAAAAAGGAGAAAAATGAAATTTTTGACCGCTTAGGCGTGGATAGGAGCGGCTTTACCGATCTATTTTCAGCATGTTTAGGCTGCGGTGCAAGGGTGCAAGAGAACTGATCGTAAAGGGCAGGCGCCGCTCTGTGGATTTTGAGCGCGGTGAGACCCTCTTCGGCGATGATGCGCCACGCGCCATTTGGTATATCAGCAGCGAAGCGAGCAGCAGCCGCACGT
Organism: uncultured Campylobacter sp.; assembly: GCA_963530195.1. GTDB lineage: Bacteria > Campylobacterota > Campylobacteria > Campylobacterales > Campylobacteraceae > Campylobacter_B. Next base: position 14,281 of record CAUSCW010000029.1, on the reverse strand, counting down.
GGCTGTGGGGGGGTATGAGAACATACACATAAATCGCCTCGATGAGCGGCTGCTTACCCTTGCGCGAGATGTGCGCGACTTCGGCTTGCGGCACGGGCTAGCGGAGCTTGGCACGCCTAAGCTTGCACTAAGTGCGGAGATAAACGGACATGCTCTAAGCGCGATCGCGTGCGGGCTATCGCAGGAGCCCGCAATCTACTACTGCTGCCCGCACGCCGGCGGAGCGGTGTTTGTGGCGTTCGCGGCAGGCGAGTGCGTGAGCTCCGATGGCACGATCAAGCTCAGCATGGATGCAAACGAGCTTATCTCTTTGGCGCGCGATTACATAGGCGCATTTCAGTTAAATCACGCCGTTTTTATTAAGGCGCTTTTACTTAGAAACGGCACGAAATTTAGCGAAGTGACGGGCAAGATCGTAGCAAATTTTAAAAATGACGCAGTTTTTTCGTTTGATAATTTGGGGCGGCTAAGCGTGGTGAAGGTTGTCGTATAGAGCCGCAAATCTCGCGCCGTGCATTTGCGGCTTTAAAATTTAAGCTGCGAAATTCTGCTTCGTAAATTTTATATCGTAGAATTTTACGCCTTGTGATTTCGCTCGGTAAAATTTAGATCGCAAAAATTCCGTCGAGTGAAATTCCTCTTAAAATTTTACGTTGCAAAATTCTGCCGCTAAATTTACGCCAAATCTCTAAATTTTAAATCAAAATCAGCCGCCGTCGATGTCGAAGTCAAGATGCTCTTTGAAGTAGGCACGCAGCCTGCGGCGGTCGTTGCGGCCGGGCGTGATCGCAAACCACAGCACGCGGTCGTTCAGATCCTTACCGTGGATCAGCACGGTGTCGCGCAGCAAGATGTCGTGAAAGTCGCCGTTTAGTTTCCAAGATGAGAGCGCCTTGGCGAAGAAAAAGATCACGACGCCCGCGACCATGATCACGAATGCCATTCCCACGCGCTCGCTCATGGCGATACCCACTAGCCATAGCACGATCATCGATCCGATCCCAAATTTAAAGAGTCGCTCGTGTTTTACGTAGCGGGAGTGGCTAAGCGCCGTGTAGCCGGTGCAGGTGCGCAAAAAGCCCGGAGTGAGCCTAACGTAGTCGATATTAAAGAGCAAAATTTCGCTCTTGCCCGCGCCCGAGACGAAGGTGATCGCGTGATCGCTAAATTTAAACAGCCCGCCGCCGTCGCGCCCCTGATACCAAGCTACGCCCGCGATCAAAAGCCCCAAAATCCCGCCTCCTCCGCGACCGCGTCCGTTGCCTAAAAAAATTTCATCTAAATCAAGCCCAGCCGACACGCCGTAAAAAAACATAAAGACCATCATCGTAATGACGAAGATCACGATGAAGGAGTTGTCGTTTTTGACGCTAAATCCGCCTGCGCTCGTGGCTCGTGCGCCGCGGCTGCGAAGGGCGGCTTTGTAGTCTTTGGTGCTAAAAGTAGGCATCAGCTTCCTTTATTCCGGGCTTGCAAAACAGCTTGTGCGCGCTTTTAAAGCCCGTTTAAAACGGTGGAATTTTATAAAATTTCAGATCAAATTCGGATTAAATTTTAAATTTGAAGAGGCTTTGAAATTTCAATGGATTTCAAATTTAAAGGAATTGAAATTTAGCCGCCTAGCTACGCTTAAAATTTACGCTTTCGCTCAAATTTATCAAAATTTAAACGCATAGCGGCGCCGAAAGATCGTAAATTTAGCCCGGGCTAAACCCCGTTTTTATATAATTGCACAAAATTTTAAAGGAGAAAAAATGAAAAAATTTTTTGCTTTGCTTCTTGTGGCGCTATTCTTTGTCGGTTGCGGGCAGTCTCAGCCGAAAGTACCGATCGCAAGCGCGTATAAATTCAAGGGCATTACCTACTACCACATCCAAAACCATAATCCGAAAAAATTTGTCTATCAATCGCCGGAAGCGATCGAGAAAAAGTACAACGAGCAGCTTTTAGCGGCGTTAAAAGAGGCGAACCTGCTGGATCAAAACTCTACCGATGAGCTTAAAATTACAATAAAGCACCACAGGGGCTTTACGGGCGAAGCTACTCCGTTTCCTAGCGATAGAATCGGTGGCATAGAGTTTATCTATGAGGTTAAACTGGTAAGAAATGGCCAAATTTTAAGAAGCTACGTGCAAAATGACATCGAGCATTACGATCCGGGATTTTTCGGCAATATGAAAACCATAGCGTTGCAAAATACAGACGATAGCTATGAAAATGCCGCAATTACGGCTCTTGTCAAGCATTTGATGGAGATTATAAAGAAATTTTAGCGGCCAGCTTGGGCGCAACGCACGTGCCCGATGCCGCATTTGACTAAATTATAAATGATTTTGACGCCTTGCTGGCTTTTAAATCGCGGGATTTTAAAAAATCGCTGCGAGCTTGAGTGGTAAAATTTAAAGAAGCGAATTGCTTGAGGGCTACCGATATATCGGCAGCCTCTCGCCAATAGAGCGGCGAAATTTAAAACGTAGTTTTGCACGATTTAGAGAATGCGAGTTTTGCAGAAGCTCGGCCACACAAGACAGATGGCGAATGCGCGGCAAATTATTATAAATTTAAAGCGTAGCGGCGCTGCGCGATCTCATCAAATATGCAGAAAATTTTACGACAAATTTAAAACGCAGTCTCGCGGAATTTAGTGCGGCGGATTATAAAATGCGGCTTGCAGCGGCTAATGCGGTAAATTTACTCCGCGGTTGCAGTTAAAATTTCCGCCGCGCGGAGTAAATACCGCGCAGAGTTAAATTTGCCGCATAGAAGCTAAATTTCGCGTCGCAGTTAAATCCACAATAAGTTAAATCGGCAGCGAGTTAAAACGCTATAAATTTAGAGCTCGCAGGCATAAGCGCTTGACTTGCAGCTGAGCCGTGATCTTTTATTATAAGATGCCTATTGTTCGCATTCCCGCGGCTGTTTAAAACAAACCGCGCCACGCTTTAAATTTTAAAATTTTATTTGAATAAGCTGTTTACGCTCTCGTCGTGATATACGCGCCTGATGACCTCGCCGAAAAGCGGGGCGACGCTGATTACCTTGATGCGGTCGCTCTCCTGCTTTAGCGGGATCGTGTCGGTCACGACGAGGCCGTCTAACGCGCCGCTTTCGATGCGCTCGTATGCCGGGCCGCTTAGTACGGCATGCGTACAAAACGCGCTGACGCTCTTTGCGCCCTGTTCTTTAAACGCGCCCGCAGCCTTGACGATGGTGCCCGCGGTATCGATCATATCGTCGATTAGGATCACGTCCTTGCCCGCGACGTCGCCGATGATGTTCATCACCTCGCTTTTGTTCGCCTCCTCGCGGCGTTTATCGACGATGACGAGATCGAGCGAGAGCTTTTTGGCGAAGCTTCTGGCGCGCGCGACGCCGCCTACGTCGGGGCTGGCGATGATCGGATTTTTTAAATTTTTCTCTTTCAGGTAGTCCAAAAATATCAGCGAGCCGTAGAGGTTATCGACGGGCACGTCGAAAAAGCCCTGTATCTGCCCCGCGTGCAGATCCATCGTGACGACGCGGTCGATCCCTGCCGTCTGCATCATATTCGCCACGAGCTTCGCGCTGATCGGCACGCGCGGGGCCGCCTTGCGGTCTTGGCGAGCGTAGCCGAAGTAGGGCACGACCGCCGTGATCGAGTTCGCGCTGGAGCGCTTCAGCGCGTCGGTTAGGATCAAAAGCTCCATCAGATTGGAGTTTGCGGGCGCGCATGTGGGTTGGATGACAAAGACGTCCTTACCGCGCACGCTCTCGCCGATCTGGACGCTGATTTCGCCGTCGCTGAAGGTTTTGATCGCGCACTCGCTAAGCGGCAGCGAGAGATATTTGGAGATTTTTTTGGCAAATTCGGGATTTGCGGTGCCGGAGAAAATTTTATATCCGCGCATTTTGATGACCTTTGGATTGAAATTTGCTCGAATTCTACACCAAAAGCGCTAAATTTTAGCTAATTCGCTCGCCGCGCTCGCGTAAAATTCATAAGCAAGCATTGCGAACCGTCGTTCATTGCTGGATAAATTCTTTGAAATTTAAGAGCGGCTCGGTTCGCCGCGGTTTTATCCTGGCAAAATTTGGCTTTGGATTGTAGCCGATATGCGCGGGTCATCGTAGCCCGCTTTTGTGCTAGTAGCTGCGCAGATTGCGGGCAAAACCGTATCGTAAAGTTTGATGAAAGTCTGAGAGAGCGCATCAGGCGGGAGCACGGTACGGCTAAAGTCGTATCGCGGAGGGCAGGGTGCGGATGAGCGCGGAATTTTATATTCGCTATGCAAACGCGCAAATTTTATTTTTGAACTGCGGAGAGTGCGTTTAAATTTAAATTTTGAGCTCGCATAGGACAGACTGCGCGGATACTTGGCGCGCTAAATTTTAGACTGCCGCGGCGCATAAATTTTAGATTCCTTAGGCGGTTAAATTTAAAATGCGCTTTGCTTTAGTGAAAATTTAAAGCTTGCTTTGACGATCAAATTTAAAAGTTCGCTCTTTAGAGCTTGATTGTGCGCCGCGAAATTTAAAATTTATCGTGCGAGCTCCATTCGTCGCGCAAATTTAGATACCGCCTTTGCCGCTTCAATTTTAAAATCATGCAGGCTCGCTTCGCCGCGTAAATTTCTATATCGTTTTGGCGCGCTTAAATTTAAAATCGCGCGGCGCGGAGATAAATTTAAACCGCAGCGGGCGCTATTCCGTGATTTTGGTGGGCTCGCCGAAGAGTCTATTCATCTCGGAGATCAAAATTTCCTTGCCGTCCTGCGCGCCGTTTGCGAGCTCGGCGAGGCCTGCCTTGGCGGCGCGCACGCTCTTGCTTGTATCGCGGGGCTTTGCGGCGTAGTTTTGCGGATCGGTGGATCTTAACAGATCGTCCTTGGGCGGCTGTTTTTCGCCCTCGCTACTAGCGCCGTTTTTTTGCGGTTTTGCCGCTTTTGCGGCGGAATTTTTTTCGGAATTTTCGCCGCTTGAAATTTTTTCCCGCGCGGAGCTTTCGGCATTTATCTCGCCCGTTTCGAAATTCTGCGCGCCGCTTGTCGTATCGCTAGAATTTTCAAGCGGTTTTGTCGCACTGCCTGCCCCGTCTTTTGCTTTATCATTCGCTGCACTATCTACGTTGCTAGAGGCGGAATTTTCCGCGCTATTTTGCGCAGAATTTTCTTGCTTCTGCGGCGCGCTTTGCTCGATTTTGATTTTCGCGCTCTCGCCGAAGAGCGATTTTAGCACGCTATTTATCGCTCGCGAGCCCTTGCGTAGGTACTCTCTGTCCTGTCCCTGCGCGCGCGAGAGCAGATACAGCGTGCCGCGCTCGAGCTTTAAAAATTCCACGCACTTGCTAAATTTCTCGCCCAGATCGTAATCGCGGTCGTAAATTTTAGCTAGAAAATTCTCGTAAATTTCATTTTGAGCGCCCGTTTTGACGGACGGGCTAGAATTTTTAGTCTGCGCCGCCGCGCTCGGTTTAATCTCGCCGCCTGCGTCAGGGCTTTGTTTTGCCGCACCGAAGTTTTGCGCAGGGCTTGCGGGACGTTTTGCGCTTGCCGTAAAGCTAGGCACGCCGCTTGTCGCGCTACTCTGGTCGCTCGGTGCAAAAGCCGCGCCGTCCGGCTCGCTATTTGGCGCAAAATTCGCGCTTTGTTTGGAATTTGACCTAAAATTCGGCGCAGAGTTTTGCACGTTTAAATTAGGCGCCGAAGCGGAAGCATAGCCCTCGCCTTGATCCAGGGATCTGCCGACCTCGATCAGCTCGTCGATCTCGCGCAGATTGACCGCCTCCATCATCATAAAAATCATCATAGAAATCGCGTAAGTGTTGTCCGGGCTGATGGCGAGCATGCTCTTAGCACCCGCTAAAATGCGGAAAAACCGCTCATACATCAGCAGGCTGAATTTCGCGTCGCGGCGCAGGAATTTATCCTTTAAATTTGCGATCATCTCGTCGATTATCGTCTCGGCGTTGTAGTTTTCGACCTCTTTGATGATCTCGATTGCGCCCGCGCGGTCTTGGCGCAGCACGATGTCTAAAATTTCGCCAATTTTAGCGGGATCGAGCAGGCCCAACATATCGGCGATCGCGCGCTGCGTGATGCCTTCGCGGCTAAAGATAATCGCCTGATCGAGGAGCGTGAGCGTGTCTCGTAGCGAACCCGAGCCGCTGCGCGCTAAAATTTCGAGCGCGCCCTCCTCGTAAGCGATGTTTTCGGTTTTTAAAATTTGCTCTAGGTGCGCTACGACGGCGCTTTTGGCGATCGGCTTAAAGCGAAAGTGCTGCGTGCGCGATAGCACCGTGACGGGAAGCTTGAGCGGATCGGTAGTCGCAAGGATAAATTTTACGTAGCTAGGCGGCTCCTCAAGCGTTTTTAAAAGCGCGTTGGAGGCCTCTTTGGTGAGCATATGCACTTCGTCGATGATGAAAATTTTAAAGCGCGCGCTTGCGGGATGATACTTCGTCTGCTCGATGAGCTCGCGGATATCGTCGATCTTGCGGTGGCTGGCGGCGTCCATCTCGATGATGTCGATGTGGCGCCCCTCGTTTGCCATTACGCAGTTATCGCAGATCTCGCACGGCTTGCCGGTAGGGCCTTCGTCGCATAAAAGCGCTTTGGCAAAAATCCTAGCCGTCGAGGTTTTGCCGCTGCCGCGAAGTCCGCTGAAAAGATATGCGTGGCTCAGCCTGCCCGAATCCAGCGCGTGCGCGAGGCTTTTGGCGACGGCGTCTTGACCGATGAGCTGCTCGAAGCTTTTGGGTCTGTATTTTAAAGCGAGTGCTTGCAAAATTTCTCCTTTGATCTTGCAATGATACAAAAAAATCTATAAATTTTAAATTTAGTGCTACAATGCGCCCGAATTTCAGAAAAAGGATCAAAATGAAAAAATTTTTAATCGGCGTATTCGCGCTATTTTTTGTCGCCTGCTCGCAAACCAGCAGCGTCATCAGTCTAAATCCATATCTCTCTAAGGCTGATCAGACCGTAAGCGGCAAGTCGGTAAATATCAACGCGATCAACGATCAGCGCGAAAATCAGATGGTAATCGCCGTCATCAACGATAGCGACGGCAAGCTAGTAGATGAGGTGCTTTTAAAAAATAATCTCTCGGCGTGGTTCGATAAGGCTTTGCGCGCGGAGCTTGACGCTCGCGGCGTAAAGATCGATCCTGCAAGCCCGAATATCGTAACCGTAAATATTAGAAGCATCTCGGCAGCGATCAACGGCTACTCGAAGGAAAATATGAGCGCAAGAGGCGAGGTTGCGATCTCTATCGTGCAGGGCAACAAAACTACGACCAAGCGCGTTTCGCAGGATCAGAGCCAATTTACCGCGCTTCGCACGGCTAGATCGCTTAATCCTTTTGTGCAAAGCTTACTTGGCGACATCGTCAAAAAATCCGCCGATCAAATCATCTTAACGCTTTAGATGCGCTGCGTAAATTGCGGCGCGTTTAGCCTGCGCACGATCTGCGCCGCCTGCGCCGCAAATTTAGCCGAATGCCGCCTAAGTATGCGGCAGGTAGAGGGCTTTAGCGTGTTTTACTACTACGGCTACTCCGAAATTCGAGAGCTTATACTTTCTAAACATCACGAATACGGCGCTGCGGTGCTTGCGCGCATAGCCTCTTTAAGCTTAGCGAAATTCCCGCTTCATCTGCAGCGCGAAATTTCTGCAAATCCGCAAAACTACGAAACATTTAAAACGGGCGGGGTTTTTAAATTTAACGCCGTGCCGCTAGATGATGACGCACGCAGCGGCTATTCGCACACGGCGATCTTAGCTCGCGCGCTAAAAAGCGAGCCAATTGAGCCAAAATTTCACTGCCTGCGCGCGCAAAATCGCGTCAAATACACCGGGCAGAGTTTGGAATTTCGCCTAAAACACAAGCGAAATTTTAAAATTTTAACCCCGCCGAAATTCCCTGTAATCCTGGTAGACGACATCATCACCTCGGGTCTTAGCATGCTGCAAGCGCGCGAGAGTTTGATCGATGGCGGCTTTATGCCCGTGTGCGGCTTGGTTTTAGCTAATGCAAAAGAATAATTCGCTATAATCGCGCTTTAAAATTTAAAAGGATATTTATGCAATCAAATATGTTTGAAAATCAGGAGATCATCGATATCGACGTCGAAGAATCCATCAAGACGAGCTATCTTGATTACTCGATGAGCGTTATCATCGGTCGTGCGCTACCGGACGCCAGAGACGGTCTAAAGCCGGTGCATAGGCGAATTTTATATGCGATGAACGATCTTGGCGTGGGTTCTCGTCAGCCTTACAAAAAATCCGCTCGTATCGTAGGAGACGTCATCGGTAAATACCATCCGCACGGCGATACCGCCGTTTACGACGCGCTCGTGCGAATGGCGCAGAGCTTTTCGATGAGAATTCCTTCCGTGGATGGGCAGGGCAACTTCGGATCGATCGACGGCGACGGAGCGGCGGCGATGAGGTACACCGAAGCGCGTATGACGCCGCTAGCCGAGGAGCTGCTAAAAGACCTGGATAAAGAGACGGTCGATTTCGTGCCGAACTACGACGAGAGTTTAAACGAGCCCGACGTCCTGCCTGCGCGCGTGCCGAATTTGCTGCTTAACGGCTCGAGCGGAATCGCCGTGGGAATGGCGACGAATATCCCGCCGCACAGCCTAGATGAGCTCGTGGGCGGTCTTTTGATACTGCTTGAGAATAAAAACGCAAGCCTAGAGGAGATCATGGACGAGATCAAGGGTCCCGATTTTCCGACCGGTGGCATCATCTATGGCAAAAAGGGGATTATCGAGGCGTATAAAACGGGCAGAGGGCGCGTTAAAATTCGCGCCAAAACCCATATCGAAAAAAAGGCTAGTAAAGATGTCATCGTAATCGACGAGCTGCCGTATCAGACTAATAAAGCGCGCCTGATCGAGCAGATCGCAGATCTCGTAAAAGAAAAGCAGATCGAAGGCATCTCCGAGGTGCGCGACGAGAGTGATCGCGACGGAATTCGCGTAGTAATCGAGCTTAAGCGCGACGCGATGAGCGAGATCGTGCTGAATAATCTATTTAAGCAAACTACGATGGAGGCGACCTTCGGCGTGATAATGCTCGCAATCGACGGCAAAGAGCCGAAGATTTTTACGTTGATAGAGCTTTTGAAGCTGTTTTTAAACCACAGAAAAACCGTCATCATCCGCCGCACGATTTTTGAGCTTCAAAAGGCGCGCGCTAGAGCGCACATCTTGGAGGGCTTAAAGATCGCGCTAGATAATATCGACGAAGTGATCGATGTGATTAGAAACTCCGCAGACACCAACGTCGCGCGCGAAAATTTAATGAGCAGATTCGGCCTTAGTGAGGCGCAATCGGGCGCGATTTTGGATATGAGGCTAAGCCGCTTAACGGGACTTGAGCGCGAAAAGATTGAGGAGGAGCTAAAAGAAATTTTAGCCGAGATCAAGCAGCTTGACGCGATCCTAAAGAGCGAGGAGCTGATTGAGGGGATTATCAAAGATGAGCTTTTGGAGATCAAGGATAAATTTAAATGCCCGCGAATTACCGAAATCGTCGATGACTACGAGGATATCGACATCGAAGATCTTATCGCGAATGAAAATATGGTCGTTACGATCACTCATCGCGGCTACATCAAGCGCGTGCCTAGCAAGACTTATGAGAAGCAAAAGCGCGGCGGCAAGGGGCGTGTGGCGGTCACGACGTACGATGACGACTTCATCGAGAGCTTTTTTACGAGCAACACCCACGACACGCTTATGTTTATCACCGACCGCGGGCAGCTTTACTGGCTTAAGGTCTATAAAATTCCGGAGGGCTCGCGCACCGCAAAGGGCAAGGCGGTCGTAAATTTAATCCAGCTCGGCGCGGACGAAAAGATAATGGCGATCATCCCTACGACCGATTTTGATCCGAGCAAGTCGCTCGTATTTTTCACTCGAAACGGCATCGTAAAACGCACGAATTTAAGCGAGTTTAAAAACATCCGCTCGCTCGGCATCCGCGCTATCAGCCTAGACGAGGACGACACTCTCGTAACCGCTCTCATCGCTCCAAACAGCGCCGAAGAGATGCAAAACTACAAAGGAGGCGCTTTAAGCGGCGATGATCTGGACGGCGGCGAGGCTGAGGAAGTTTTAGAGCAGATTGAGCAGGATATTTTGGAGGGAAGCGAGGATGAAATTTCGGATGAAATTTCGCAAGGCGAGGGCGCTCAAGATGGCGAGCCGCAAAGCGCTAACGAAAATATGCTCTTCATCGCTACGAAAAAGGGAATGTGCCTTAAATTTAATCTAAATAAAATTCGCCAGATGGGGCGCATCGCTCGCGGCGTAAAGGGTATTAAATTTAAAGAAAAAGGCGACGAGGTCATCGGCGCCGCGTTTATTTTAAGCGATATGCAAGAAATTTTAAGCGTGAGCCAAAAGGGTATCGGCAAGCGCACGACCGCGAGCGAGTATCGCCTCACAAACCGCGGCGGCAAGGGCGTCATCTGCATGAAACTCACCAATCGCACGGGCGAGCTCATCGGCGTCGTGATGGTCGATGAGGAGATGGATCTCATGGCGCTAACCACCAGCGGCAAGATGATCCGCGTAGATATGCAAAGCATCCGCAAAGCGGGCCGCAACACCAGCGGCGTCATCGTCGTAAATGTCGAGGGCGACGACGTCGTGAGCATTGCGACCTGCCCGAAAGCCGAGGAGGGCGACGAGGGCGAAGCGGACGAGCTTGCACAGGACGAAAATTTATTAAATTCAAATTTAGATAGTAAAGATTCGCAGAGCGACGGCCCTAGCGATGAAATTTTAAAAGGAGGAGAGGATGAGTAGTTACAATATCGCCATCGTAGGCGCTACCGGCGCCGTAGGCGAGGAGATTTTGCGCGTCTTAGACGAGATGAACTTCCCCGTAAAGGACATACTGCCGCTTGCTAGCGCAAAGAGCGCGGGCGAGAAGGTAGAATTTCGCGGCAAAGAATACGTCGTGAGGGAGCTCACGGACAGTACCTTCGATGAAAACGAGATCGACATTGCGTTTTTTAGCGCGGGCGGCTCCATTTCGGCGCATTACGTGCCATTTGCTGCGGCAAGCGGCGCGGTGGTGATCGACAACACGAGCCACTTTCGTATGCAAGAAAATGTCCCGCTCGTAGTGCCCGAGTGTAATCCTCAGGATATAAAGCTATGGGAAGAGACAGGCATCATTGCTAATCCGAACTGCTCAACTATCCAGATGGTTCAAATTCTTAAGCCGCTTGATGACGCGTTTGATATCGAGCGCGTAGATGTAAGCACCTACCAGGCGACAAGCGGCGCAGGTAAAGAGGGTATGAGCGAGCTTGTAGAACAGCTGCAGCAGTTTTTCGCTTTTAAGCTTGATGAGTGCGAGCCGAAGGTTTTCCCACATCAGATCGCGATGAATGTCATCCCGCACATCGATGTATTTTTGGACAACGACTACACCAAAGAAGAGATGAAGATGGTGAACGAAACGCAGAAAATTTTGCATAAAAACTTCGCCGTTTCGGCTACCTGCGTGCGGGTGCCGGTGCTGCGCAGCCACAGCGAGGCGATCACGATAAAATTTAAAAAGGATTTCGAGATTAGCCGCGTGCGCGAAATTTTAAAAAACGCGCCTAGCATCGTGCTTGCAGACGATCCGAGCAAAAACGAGTACCCGATGCCGCTGCTTTCGAGCGACACGAACGAAACCTACGTCGGCAGGCTCCGCAGGGATAATTTCGACGATAAAATTCTGCACCTTTGGTGCAGCGCCGATCAGATCCGCGTCGGAGCGGCTACGAACGCCGTGCGTATCGCGCTTCGCTGGATCGATATGCAGCAAGACAAGTAGGATAATTTAGCAAGGCTGCCGAGTTTTTGTGCGCGGATACAGTCGCGCGCGTGATTTCGGCGCCGAGGTTGCGCGAATAAATTTGCAAATCACCTAGTTAAAATTTAATGCCGCGAGCTGAAATTTTGCGCCTTAACCTGGCGCAAAATTTTAAAGACTCAAACGAACGCGACTAAATAGGATAAATTTACGCGATTGCAAACGAGTGTAAATTTAAAAGGGCGCTTCGGCATAGAGCGGCTTTTAAATTTATACATTCGTTTGCGGAGCGGCTACCCGAATTAAAATTTAAGAAAGAAATGAAAGCTATATTTGAAAAATTTTTGCTTTGCAGCAAATTTTTAACCCTCCTGCCCGTGCTTTTTTGCATCGCGGCAGGCGCGGCGATATTCGTGATGGCAAGCTACGAAATCTGCTCGGCGCTTTATAAAATCGTGGAATTTTTCCTAGCCCAGCAGAGCGAGCGAGCGCTTTACATTGATATTTTAAGCGAAATAATAACGGCGATCGATCTGTATCTGGTCGCTATAGTGCTGCTAATCTTCGTATTTGGAATTTACGAGCTGTTTATCGACGAGTTTGTGGATCTAAATTTACAAGTTTTAAAGATCGCCTCGCTGGATGAGCTGAAGCACAAACTCGGCAGCGTCATCATAATGGTGCTCGTAGTGGATTTTTTCAAGCGAATTTTGCACACCGATTTTACTACCCATTTGGATATGCTTTTGCTCGCAGGGGCTATTTTTGCGGTTTGTTTAGCTTTGTATATTTTGAGTAAATTTAAAGGATAAAAATGGTTTTCATCGACGCATGCTTCGGCAAAGAGACCCCATACACGCCCATTTGGATGATGCGCCAGGCGGGGCGCTATCTGCCGCAATACATGGCGGTGCGCGAGAAGGCGGGCGATTTTTTGAGCCTGTGCCGCGACTACCGCGCCGCGAGCGAGGTAACGATTCAGCCCGTAGAGATTTTGGGCGTCGATGCGGCGATACTTTTTAGCGATATTTTGGTCGTGCCGATGCAGATGGGGATGGATCTGCGCTTCGAAGCGGGCGAAGGACCGCGCTTTAGTGATCCGATCCGCTCCCAGGGTGATTTGGCGCGTCTTGATCCGCAAAAGGCCGCGGCAGAGCTCGGATACGTTTATGATACGATCTCGCTTACACGCTCGCGCCTTGCCGCGGACAAAGCGCTCATCGGCTTTTGCGGCGCGCCGTGGACGATCGCTACCTACATGATCGAGGGCGGCGGCAGTAAAAATTACGCCGTTTGCAAAAGGATGCTCTACGAAAATCCGCAGCTTCTGCATGAAATTTTGCGCCTCGTTACGGAGGCGACGAAGCTTTATCTGGCGCGCCAGATCAGCTCGGGCGTCGATGCGGTGCAGATCTTCGACAGCTGGGCGGGCGCGTTGGAGCCGAGCGCGTACGAGGAGTTCGGCTGGCGATACATCTTAGAGATCACGGAATTTTTAAAGGCGAAATTCCCGCATATCCCGCTCATCGTCTTTGCCAAGGGCACGGGCGCACAGATGTCGCGGCTGAGCAGTATCACGGCGCGGCGCGGCGTAGCGAGCTTTGATGTATGGGGCGTGGATTGGAGCACTCCGATCGGGCTTGCGCGCGAGCAGCTCGGGGGTAAATTTGCGCTTCAGGGCAACCTGGAGCCGATGCGGCTATACGACCGCAGCGCGATAGAATCGGGTGTACGCGAGATTTTAGCAGCGATGAAGGGTGCGGCGCATATCTTTAATCTAGGCCATGGAATTTTGCCCGACGTAAGCGTGCAAAACGCCAAATATCTAGTGGATCTGGTGCACGAGCTAAGCGCGCGCTAAAACCTGATTTTACGAGACTCGCTTGCAGTGCGCCGTTGTGAAATTTCATAGAGCCGTAGTTTAAAATTTTGCTCGCTTGGGCTGCTTGATTTGCTTCTGCACGATCCTGCCGCTACAATAAAATTTCAAATTTCACGCCGCTAAAACAGCGCGCAGAACGCAAAGCTCTAAATTTTAAATTCTGCGCTATTTTAGCGCGGCGGTATCGCTAAATTTTAAAATTTAGCCTAAATTTGAAATTTTATGCTGCTTTTACGCCGAGCGAGGCTTAAAATTCTACACGCTATGTATGCGGCGGCGTAAAAATACCGCGAGCTTGCGAGTTTAAATTTGGCCCGCACATTAAATTTATAGCTCGCAAGCCCTAAATTTAAGAATAAATTCAAAACTCTAAGTTTAAAATTTGACCGTAGCGGGGGCGGCGCGCAGAAGAGGAATTTCGTATAAAAGCGGCGCTAAATTTCGGCACGCGGAAGTTAAATTCCAAGGCATAAATTTGCTACGTAGAATTTTCAAGGCTTGATGCAAAGCGTTATTGGCGCGAGACTTGAGATCGGTATAAATTTGCTACGTAAAATTTCAAAGCGGGATTTCCTAGCTAAATTTTTTAAAA
>CAUSCW010000028.1:0-25128 GCA_963530195.1 uncultured Campylobacter sp. | reverse complement strand
CGATTACCACGCGCGATAGCCCGAGCTGTGCCAAAAGCTCGGCGCAAGACGGGGTTTTGCCGCGGTGCGCGCAGGGCTCGAGCGTGACGTAGGCGCAAAAAAATGTACTGCCTTAAATATACATAACGGCCCGCCCTTGCATACCAATCGCATAGCTCAAGTGTAGTCGTATCGTATATGTATGGTTCGCATCGCACATATACGATACGCCATACGCCGCATGCGCGAAATGTGAGAGTATCGCTCGCAAATTTTATGAAATTTCAAAATTTAATCGAAATCTGATAAAAAAATTTATAAAATAGCTCATCAAATTTCAAAAGGATAAAATTTGCCGACGCCAAAAGATAACGCCGCAAGCCGCAACGAAAATCTGGCTGAAAAGATAGCCCAAAATAACGCCGAGGATAACGCCAAAGGCGAGGCGCAAAATTTCACCGAAAATCAGACCGTAAATAACGAGGGGGGTAAAATCGAAGCCGCCGCCGAAGCCAAAGCGACCGTCAAAAACAAAACCAAAGCCGTTGCCGAAAATCAAAGCGAAAGCATAGCTGAAACTAGCAAAGCTGCTAAAGCCAATACCAGCGCCGATAAAGCAGGCGCAGCTGCGCTAGACGCCGTGGAAGGCAGGACTAAAACCGCCGCCGAAAATCAAAGCAAAAACCGGATCAAAACCGATAAGGCCTCATCTGCCGGTGCGGCCGCGCTTAGCGACGCTGCCGAAGCCAACGAGACCTTCTCGGCTAATGCTTCCGCATTAGGCGACGCCGCCGCTTCCGGAGCCGCTGCGGGCATGAAAGCAGGCCTTGCCAAGGCTAGCGGGCGCGCAAAGACGAGCAAGATATTTTTTATCGGTGCTACTTTGCTGATGTTTTGCTGTGTGATCTATCTATTTTCGCCGTTTTTGATGGTGATCGCAATCGGCGTACTGATGGCGGTGGCGACCTCGGGTCTGCACGCTAAAGTAACGAAGCTGTGCCGCGGCAGGCGCATGCTAGCCTCGGTGCTTAGCCTGTTTTTGCTCTGCGCGCTTTTTTTCGTGCCTTTTATCTACGCCGTGATCGAGATCGCCAAAAATGCCGCGAGCTTCGATATGGCGCGCCTAAACGACGCGCTTAGCTACGTTCAGAGCCTAGACATCAAGCTGCCTGGGCCTTTTGAAAAATTTAATACGCAGTTTCGCTCGTTTTTGGCAAACCTGGACGTCGCGGGTCTGGCGAAGCAGATCATCTCCTACCTCTCGGTCGTCGGAAAATCCAGTGCGAAATTTATCGTCGATATGGTGCTTATCGTCGTGTTTTGCTTTTTTGCATACCTCTACGGCGAGAGCTTCAAGCGCTTTTTTAAAAAAATTCTACCCGTCGAGCCCTCGCAGATCGATTATATCTTTTCCGAGACGGCAAATACGATGAGCGTCGTGTTTTACTCGACCATCTTCAACGCCGTATTGCAGGGCTTTTTGTTTTCGATCATCGCAGGGATCTTCGGCTTTGACGCGCTGCTGATGGGGGTGCTTTTCGCCTTCTGCTCGCTCATCCCTGCAGTCGGCGGCGCGCTCATCTACGTGCCCACAGCGCTATATGTGCTAGCGGGGGGCAGCACCTCGGGCGCGATCGTGATAATGGCGTATTGCGTGATACTGATCTCGACGCTCGCGGACAGCTTCATTAAGCCGCTCGTGATAAAATTTATCAACTCGCGCCTAGTCGAAAACCCCGCAAATATCAACGAGATGCTGATCTTCTTCTCGATGCTTTCGGGCATCAGCACGTTCGGGTTCTGGGGCGTGATCTTGGGGCCCGCGATTTTAACGCTATTCATCGCGGTGCTAAATTTATACGATTATCTAAAAAAGATAGAATTCGAGTAGGGCTTGCGTCGCTGGGTGCTTTTAAATTTATGAAAATGCCGCCCGTAAAACGCAATGCCCAGCACGCCCTTGCAGCTCTTGCGCCCTTGCGGCTTTTTGTCCGTTCGCAGCTCTTGCGCGGGCTTAAAGGCTTTAAATTTAAAGGTAAATTTTAATTTCAGCTGTCGCTCGCGCTCTTTGACGAATTTTAGAGCAAAGATCGCGAGTATCGGCGAGGTTATTTTGAGTCGCGTCATGCGGCGGCGCAGTATTTTTAAGCTACACCGCGCGGCGCGCTGGAATTTTATAGATTAGAGTCTAAATTTAAAGCAGTGGATATAAAGGAAGGAATTTTAACTTCAGCTCTAGCAAGCAATGCCTAGCAACTCAATACCCACTTTCGTCGCCTTCTCCTTGCGAGTTAAAATTTATCTTATTCTTTTGATTCTTTAAATTTTGGTATTGATTGAAAAGTATGTCCGTCTCATGTTTATCATAGTATAAATTTTTAATATAAAATATCGTTTTATAATCGAGATTGTTCCCCTTGTCGTATATTGAAATGAAAGAAAATATATATTCTCTATCGCAATCCATTTTTTCATCAATTATCTTTTTATAGTTATAGCAAAACGGGTATATGCTCTTTTTTTGTTGATAAACTACGTCCCTAAATATAGAGTTTAAAAGCCACCTATAACATCTGTTTTCTGGAGTAATTATGTCAAATTTTTTAGTTTTTGTTTCGTACATAATTGGTAATTGTATGTCATTTTTACTTATAAATACAAAATCAGTAAATAGGTCGAATGAGTGGAAAGCGCCATCTCCAAACCTCATATATATAAAATTCTCTATAAAATTTCCATCTTCGTCAATCAAATGCTCTTGCTCCCAAGGATAAAAGAGGCGTAGCTTTAAAACCTCGTCGTTTTCTACAATCTCTTCGGCGTTTTGTATAGGTTCGCCGTCTTTGCAAATTTTAGAACCAAGATCCATTAGATAATCAAAATTTAGCCTTTTATCCAGCTTCCAAAATTCGCATCTATCGTCCGGATATTTATCACCGTTGCACCATGAAAATCTTACTCTCTCATAGCCGTTTTTGTCTAAGTGAATATCCGCCATCTTGCCGAAATCTATTTGCGGATAATTATCTAAGTAGTGAAGCTTTTTTAGGTAATCTTTTAAATTTAACTCTACAAGCTCTCTTTGCGTTAGATTTTTATCGCTAAAATCAAGCGCTTCTAAGATAGCTGAAATTCTATATGTGGGCAGCAAGGCGATAAATATGCAAAGCCAGATCAGAAAAACTATAATACAAAAGTATTTCAGGCGCAAGCTTACTCCTTCGGGCAGATTGCGCTATATTATCCAATGCAAGCTTAACGAGCCCATAATCCGCAGCGTGCTTGCGATAAAGCGGCTTGCTGCAAAAATTCTAAACTTGCTTGCGCGGTTAAATTTGGCGGTAAAATTTTAAAATTTGCGTTTGATAGTAAAATTTAAAATTTTAAAATTTGCGGCGGCGATTTAGATCCGCACTTTGCCGCCGTATTTGATTTGGCTTGGGTCTTTTTCATCCAGCTCGCGCATTATCTGCTCGCCGTTGTCGGAGTTTGCCGCGGCGATATCTGCGTCAAGATCGGAGTATGAGTAGATCATCATCGCCTCGCTTACGCCTTTTATAGCCTCTATCGCGCGAAATGCGGCGATCTCGTCCTCGAAGCTCTCCGCGCTAATCGTGGCGACCGCCTTGCCGTTCTCGCATGCTACGAACTCGCAGCCGCCGATGCTTTGCAGCTCCTTGCGAAACTCCGCTACGTCGGTATTTGCGCTCAGATAGATTACGACGCTTGAAATATTCATTTTAACTCCCAAAAGTAGATATATCTATTGTATCCCGAGCCCACGAGATACTCTCCTGCGAAAAGCAGATAGTTGATGATGTCGTTATCCAGCTCAATGCTGCGGACGATCTCGCCTGCTTTATCGATTACGCGCACGCCGTTACCAACGGTAAAAGCGCCCAGCTCGGGACTTAGCGCCACGGCAAAAACTGCAAAACGGGCGTTATAAAATTTAGCGAAATCGCCGTTTTCGTAGTAACACGATCTTTCTTTGTCGTTCGAGCCGCTCATCATACGATCGCCAAGCAGCGCCACGGAGTAGATCCCGTCCTTGTGCAGGGATTTTTGACTCATAAGCTTTTTCGCTTTCGCGTCGAAATAAAATACGATGCCGCCTTCGCACGAGATTAGCAGTGTTCCGCTGGAGCGGTCGTAAGCGCTGCCGCCCAAAGACGCGATGGTGAGCTTTTGCTCGAAGCTTACCTTGCCGCTAGGTAGGTCGAAGTATAAAATTTCGCTACCAAGACCTAGCAAAATCACGGTGTTTTCGTCGTAGAAATAGACGTTTTTGATCCCCGTCATCGGCAATTTATAGTGCGTAATATTGCCGCCCGCAAACACGCCCAGCATCTTTTCAAACGCGTCGCCGTTATACAAAAATGCGTACTTCTCGCCTAGTTTATCGACGTCGAATATGGTAGCGCCCATCGGCTCGTCTAGGTAGTTTTTGGACGAGGGCAGGGCAAAAATTAGCGTCTTGGAGATTGCGCTCGGCACGGAATTCCGAGCGGAATTTAATGCCGTAGAATTTTCGGCAGAATTCTGCTTCGCGGAATTTGCTAAAGAATTTACGGCAGCGGAATTCGCAGTGGAATCTCCCGTGGAATTTACGCTCGCTTTTGCATTGAAATTCTGCGCCGCATCGGAATTTGTGCTTACGGCGGAATTTTGATCTGCAAAATTTTGCCTGGCGGCGGAATTTTGCATGGAACTCTCCACGGAGCTAATGGTTATTTTATAGAGCTTGCCGTTGTCAAGCCCTGCGTAAATTTCGCCGTCTAGATTTTTTAGCACCGCAACATTTGCGTCAAGCTCTAGTATTAAGCTAGCGTGTTTGATCTTTGCAGGCGCATCTATGCCCACAGCACCACTAGGTATTGCAACGCCGTTGCCGGCATAGATGAAGTAGGCGCAAAGTAGCAGCGGTGGTAAAAATTTCATCGCGCGCTCCTACTCAACCTCGGCGCCTTGATTTAGCGTATCTATGAGATTAGAAGTGGAATTTGCATCGCTAAACCTGCTAAAATCAGCCTTAAAATTATTTTTAACGAGCGGATTGGTTTGGGCTTGCGGTACGTGGCATTGAGTGCAGTTGAATCTTTGCTCGGCTAGCGTGCCATTTAGATCCGCGCCTGTACGAAAGTCCACCAAGTGGCTTTTTGGAATCGGCGTAGAGCCTACATCCTTAGCGACATCGGGCATATGGCAGGTTACGCACATATTGTTATCCTTTGTGATCGGTACAAGCCCTTCTAAGCTGTGCGGTATAAGAGGCGGAGCGTTTTCGAAGCTGCGCTCGATTTTCGAAGCGGTGCCCGGAGCATCCTCGCTATATTTGAAATCGGGCAGGGAATTTTTATTTTGCACCGATTCGTCCACGCTTTTTATAAAGCCCAAGCTGTCGGCATCTATAGAAGCCGTCTTATCCGCGGCAAATAGCGCCGCACAGCATACAAGAGCCAAGCCTAAAACCATTTTTTTCATTTTTTCACTCCTAATATACTAAAATTTAACGCATCGTCGTCGCATACGTCGATGCAGCGCCCGCAGCTGATACACTCGCTGCTAACGCGCCCGTTTTCGCGCCCAACCATCTTAAGCACCTGAACTTCGGGGCAGACCATTTTGCATTTGCCGCACATCGTGCATTTATCAACCTCGTGGCGAATGCGAATGATGCTAAAATAGCTAAGCGCCGCCCAAAATCCGCCGAGCGGGCATAGCCGCGAACAGATCGTGCGATCGCCCGCGAAAATTTCAAAAACTACGATCAGTAGCGCGATTGCAAACGCACTAGCACTCAGCGATATGACGGCGCGCGCGAAAAGCGAGATAAAGCTTACGCTCTCAAACGCCGCAAAGCCGAAAACTCCGCTGCAAACAAGCGCTAGCACCGCTAAGACGTAGCGAGCCTTGCGGTTTACGCTAACGATCCTAGTCGTTATACCAAGTCTTTTACGAAGCCACGCGGCAAGATCGGTCAGTAAATTTATCGGGCAGACCCATGAGCAATATACTCGCGGCGCTATGAGCGCATAAAATGCGCCTACGATAACCGCTCCGATAACCGCCGTAGCGCCCAAAGAAAAGCTAGCTAGCAGCATCTGCGCCGTCGCAAACGGATCGCTTAGATTAATCGTACCGAAAAGTTTCGACGAGCTTAGATTGCCTTTTAGAATTCCGGATAAAATTCCGTTTTCGCTCGCGGCTTTGAAGGCGAAATTATTTCCTAAAATAAAAAAGACTAGAATAGAAATTTGGCTTAAACGCCTTAAAATAGTGTATTTCATTGTCTAGCCCCCTCCATTAGATCGTCCTCGTTTAAGTAATCCTTACTCTTTTGCGGATCGAGCTTGATTTTGGTGTCTGCGTCCTTTAGCTTCGCGTCGTCGCCCTTGATCCAGCCTTTGACGTAGTTGTCGCTGGAAATTCCTATGACGCGCTCGCGCTCCACGACGCTGATAGCCGCCTTTTTCGTGACGCAGGCATGCTCGCATTTGCCGCAACCCGTGCAGTAATCGCTATCTACGACGGGCACGAGCAGGGCGTGCTTTTCGGTGCGGTTGTTGTGACGGTAATCGATCCTGAGCGCCTTATCCATCACGGGGCAGCTTCGCACGCACGCATCGCATTGGATACCCGCATAAGCGATGCAATGCTCGGTATCTATGACCGCAACGCCCATTTTGGATAGACGCACGTTAAGCTTAGAGTTTTCGCTCACTAAGCCTTTATCTAGCGCGTCGCTAGGACAGGCTGCGACGCAAGGTATGTCGTCGCACATATAGCACGGAATTTCGCGCGGGATAAAAAACGGCGTGCCGTTTGCAATAGCGTGATCGCAAAAGCTCGCAAGCTTAAGCGTATCAAATGGGCATGCCTCGACACAAAGCCCGCACCTTAGGCATTTGCTAAGAAATTCTTTCTCGCCTATGGCTGCGGGCGGGCGAAGTCTAGCGTGCTCGTTAGAGTTTGCGACTCCGAGCCCCAAAACGCCAACGCCCGCAGCTAAAGAAAGAATGCCTAAGACCTCACGCCTATCCATAATTTACGCCTTGTAAATTTTAACCGCGCATTTTTTGTAGTCGGTCTCTTTTGAAAGCGGACAGGTATGATCGAGCGTGACGCGGTTGATATAAACTTTCTCGTCAAAAAACGGCACGAAAATAAGCCCTTTCGGCGGAATATTACGTCCGTGGAAGTCCACGCGCGCTTTTACCTTGCCGCGGCGCGACTCGATCCAGACGATCTCGTTTTGTTGTACGCCGATTTTGGCGCCATCAGCTTCATTCATATAGCATCTTGCCTCAGGCACCGCGCGATAAAGCTCCGGCACGCGCATAGTCATAGTGCCCGTATGCCAGTGCTCCAGCACGCGACCCGTACATAACCAGAAAGGATACTCCTCGCTTGGCACTTCTACAGGATCCATATATGGACGGAAGAAAATTTTAGCTTTATTGGCAAGGCTTGTTTTTTCTTCGCCTGAAGTAGCGGATTTCAGATCGCCACTAGGAAGCGCCGCTTTGGCGTTGCCGTAGAATGCAAAGTCGCTATCCGGAGCCGCTTTTTTAGCATAAGGATCGTATTGGGCGTTAAAGCGCCAAAGCGTTTCTTTGCCGTCTACGACCGGCCACCTAAGACCGCGCACTCGGTGATATGTATCGAAATCAGCTAAATCGTGTCCGTGACCGGTGCCGAATTTTCGGTACTCCTCCCAAAGATATTTTTGGATGAAAAAGCCATAGCCTTTAAATTCTTTGCCGTCGCTGCCGATTACGCCGCGTGAGTCGCCGTTTACTTCGGAGTTATCGAAGCTTGCCATAATCGGATCTTTTGCCGCGAAAGCTTGAGCGTCTTTGTTTGCAAAGAGCACTTCAAATAGTGTAGTATCTGGCGTATAGCCGAATTCTGAAATTTTATCTAATACGTTTGGAAGCGTAAGCTTATCATTTACTTTAATCTCGCCCCAGAAATCCTTGAGCTTGAAGCGCTTGGAAAACTCTAGCATCTGCCACGTATCGCTCATCGCATCGCCCACAGGAAGGACCTGCTGTCTCCACCACTGAGTTCTACGCTCGGCATTGCCGTATGCGCCCCATTTTTCGTAGATCATCGCGGTTGGCAGGATTAGATCGGCTACTTTCGCGCTTAGTCCCGGATATGGCTCGCTTACTACGATGAAGTTATCCATCTCGCGCGCCGCGGCTATCCAGTGATTTGCGTTGGCGATCTGCTGCCACGGGTTATTTACCTGAACCCACAGCCATTTTATCTTGCCATCTTCGAGATTGCGTAGAGCCTGCACATAGTGCGCACCCGGTTTTGGATTTATCGTGCCCTCGGGAAGCTTCCAAATTTTTTCGGAAACCTTTCTGTGTGCCGGATTTGCCACTACCATATCGGCAGGTAGGCGGTGAGAAAACGTGCCCACCTCTCTAGCCGTGCCGCAAGCGCTAGGCTGACCGGTAAGCGAAAACGCTCCGCAGCCGGGCTTGGCTTGCTTGCCGAGAAGGAAATGTACCATGTAACTTTGCTCATTGACCCAAGTTCCTCTTGAGTGCTGATTAAAGCCCATCGTCCAAAAGCTTACTACTTTGCGATCTTTTTCTATATAAAAATCGGCAAGCTGCTTTAGCTTGGTCTTAAACGCCTCTAAATCCTCACTTTCGTCACCCTTAGCTAAAGGCGCTACGAAATCTAGCGTGTAAGGCTCCAGCGCTTTTTTAAATTCTTCAAAACTTATGAGCCAGTGAGCATCTGATTTGTCAGAGTGTTTATTTTCGAGTACGTCGCCCTCTTTCATACCCAGATATGCTAAGGTAACGCCCTCGGATTTGCTTAAAATTTTAGATTTTTGCTTAGCCGCGGTATCAAGCTCGGTTTTGCGGTATTTTTTATGATTTATATCTTCTCGTAAGCCGTAGCCGATATCCACAGGGCCCGTAGCGAACACGCAGTGCTCTTTAATAAATTTCTCATCTATCATATCTGGGTGGTTGTAAACGATCTCCCTTGCTATGTAGTTCCATATCGCAAGATCAGTATTCGGACGGAATATAATTTCGATATCGGCGATGTTTGAAGTGCGGCTAGAGTAGGTCGAGAGATTTATAACTTTTACGCGGTCCGGGTTGCGAAGCTTATGGTCGGAGACGCGAGACCAAAGGATAGGGTGCATCTCAGCCATATTCGCGCCCCAAGCGATGATGGTATCGGTTAGCTCGATATCGTCGAAAACACCCGCAGGCTCGTCGATACCGAAGGTTTGCATAAAGCCTACGACGGCGCTGGCCATGCACTGGCGAGCATTAGGATCGAGATTATTGGAGCGAAAGCCCGCCTTTACTAGCTTTGCTGCGGCGTAGCCTTCCGGGATCGTGTATTGACCGCTACCAAGTACGGCAAAGCCCTCGGGACCGCCTTCGTTATAGGCACGTCTGAAATGCTTCTCCATTTCGTCGAACGCTCTTTGCCAGCTGATCTCGATAAATTTTCCCTTTTTGTCAAATTCGCCTTTGGAATTTACGCGCAAAAGAGGCTTGGTAATGCGATCGGCGCCGTACATGATCTTGGCGTTGAAGTAGCCTTTGATGCAGTTTAGACCGCGATTTACGGGCGCTAACGGATCGCCTTTGACCGCTACGATTTTGCCGTCTTTGGTGGCTACCATGATGCCACAGCCGGTGCCACAGAAGCGACAGGCCGCCTTGTCCCAGCGCCAGCCTTTTTCGGCTTCGTCCGCAGCACTAAGACTGCTAGGCAAGCTGATGCCCGCAACGCTACAGGCAGCCGCTGCCGCAGAGCTTTTTATAAAGTCTCGTCTATCCATGAGATTAACCTTTCGTTTAGAATTAATTTCTACTAAGATTTTGAATGATAGCATAAAAAAACGGCTTAGTCTAGATTAAAATCAAGGTTTTTTCTGCATGAATTTCAGATATAAAATAATAATTTTATAAATTTTAAATTTAGTGGCTCAAATTTTATCAGGATAGCGAGTTTTTGATAAATTTTAATATATATTTTCATTTAATTAAATTAATATATTATACCGATAAATTAGCATTAAAATTTCATAAAAATTTAATCGTGCTTTGAAATAAAACGGAGCGTAATATAATTTCAAAATTCTATTAAAATTATAAAACTTAGCTTAAAAAGCGTCTTTTGCGATAAGCGATAAATTTTACGCTAAAATGCCGCCATTATCGAGGCAAAAGCGTAAAATTTAACTATTCAATTTAATATGCGATATTTGCATATTGCTTAAATTTTGCTTAAAAAAATTCACTAATTTAAAAATTCTTTTATAATCTAGAAAGTATAATAGCCGTGCAAACCAAAATTCTTGAAAGGAATATTATGCAATCCAGAGAAAAGATTGTCAAAACGACTTGTCCTTACTGCGGCACCGGCTGTGGTATCGATCTTATCGTAAAAGACGGCAGGATCGTAAACGCGCGCCCTACGCAGGCCCACCACGTAAATGACGGCGAGCTATGCTTAAAAGGGATGTTCGGCTGGGAGTTTGTAAACTCTCCAAAACGCCTTGCCAAACCTATGATCCGTAAGAAAAACGGAGTATTTGATAGAAGCGGTAAGCTTGAGGAGGTAAGCTTTGAAGAGGCTTACGATTTTGTAGCGTCTAAATTTAAAGAGACCGTCGCTAAATATGGCCCAAGCTCAATAATGGGCTTTAGCTCGGCACGCTCAAATAACGAAGACAACTACGTTTTTCAGAAATTTTTCCGTGCTCAGGGTAGCAATAACGTCGATCACTGCGCCCGTCTTTGACACGCTCCTACAGTGGCAGGTCTTGCCAACACGCTAGGAAACGGAACGATGACGAACGATTTGGTAGAATTCGCTACCGATACGGACGTATTTTTACTCATCGGCACAAACACGAGCGAATGTCACCCGATCATAGCTATGCAGATGCAGCGAGGCTTGCAGCGCGGCGCCAAGATGATCGTCGTAGATCCGAAGCGCACAGATATGGCGAAAAAAGCCGATATCTATCTGCAAATCCCAGTGGGCGCGAACATTAAGACGCTAAATACCATTATGAATGTTATCATTGCCGAAAATTTGCAAGATGACGAGTTTATCAAAAACTACGCTCACGGCTACGAGTATCTAAAAGAAGCGGTTAAGGACTTTACACCTGAGCGCTTCGAGCGCGAGACCGGCGTGAAAAAAGAGCTCGTAATCGAAGCTGCTAGAATGTATGCTAAAGCAGGCGCAGCGGCGATCTGCTATACGATGGGTATCACGCAGTTTAGCGACGGCACCTCAAACGTCTTTTCGCTTTCAAATTTAGCCATTTTGACAGGCAATTTAGGCAAACGAGGCGCAGGCGTAAATCCTTTGCGCGGTCAAAACAATGTCCAGGGCGCATGCGATATGGGCGCGCTACCTAACGTCATCCCGGCAGGTGCGGTAAATTCCGCTTATGCTCAGGAGCAGGCGCGCAGAGTATGGCACTTCGAGCTAAATCCGACTCCAGGCTTTAAGCTTACGGTCGCACCCGATAAGATGGATAGCGGCGAGCTGAAGCTGCTCTACGTTTACGGTGAAAATCCCGTAATGAGCGATCCTTGGACGGAACACTTTGTGCATGCAACGCATCATTTGGATTGCTTTATCGTGCAGGATCTTTTCTTTACCGAGAGCGCACAGAAGGCCGACGTCGTACTACCTGCTGCCGGCTGGGGCGAGAAGGATGGCACCTTTTTAAACACTTCCCGTCGCGTCCAGCGCACGCGCAAGGCAAGCGAGCCGGCTCCTGGCGTAGAGCCTGATTGGAAGGTAGTTTGTAATATCGCGCAAAGAATGGGACTTGAAGGGTTTGATTTTTTAAGTGCGGAAGAAATTTGGAACGAAGTGCGTGCATTAATGCCTAAATTTTTCGGCGGTATTAGCTACTATAGGCTAGATAAGCTAGGCGGCATCAGCTGGCCATGTCCTGATGAAGATCATCCGGGCACACCGGTGCTTTATGCAGATCATAAATCGATGCTGCCTGATGGTAAATTTAGAATGGTGCCGGTACTTTACGTGGATGATAAAGAGGGGCGCGCTAAAGCTGAGGCGGATTTCAGAGCCAAGATGAAAATTCCTGATGATTATCCGGTGGGAAGCGGTGCGCTTAGCGAGATTCCGGATGAAATTTATCCGTGCTTATTTACGACTGGGCGCAAGGTTTATCACTACCATACTGGCACGATGACGAGAGAGTGCCGCGCGCTAGAGTACGGCGCGGGCGCAGAAGGCGCGCTCATCGAGGTAAGCCCTGACATCGCACGCGAACGCGAGCTTACCGAAGGCTGCTACGCGCTTGTTAAAAATAAGCGCGGTCAGATCGCCGCGAAGCTTCGTATAAATCCGGATCTGAAAGAGGGCACGATATTTACGACCTTCCATTACAGCGAGGCCGACGGCAACGAGCTCGTGCATGCGGGCGATCTGGATCCGCTATCGGGCATCCCGCCGCTAAAGATGACGATCGCAAATATCAGAAAGCTTAGCGAAAGCGAGTTTATCGAGTTCAGAAGACAAAACGAGATGTCGATGCACTCCGAGAAACCTTATCTATCGCCGGTGCATAGGTAGTTTGGGCGGTAAGCTCCGCCCGCTTTGCAAAGATGAAATTTAATCGCGGCTACGGCAAAATTTGATGAAATTTTATCTTTGCGGGCGTTTCATGGTCGCTTGTGCTCACGGCGCGAGCGGCTCGTGGATTTTCCACGCGATTTTTTAAATACAAAACTGCGAGCGCTTTAAATTTGCGCACGCTGCTTCAGTACTACGGCTTTACTTCGGCGAATTAAGGCTATTTAAGCAAAATTTCACTACGATACGGGCGAAATTCAAACAAGGAAGGTCTATGGAGCCGATTTATAGGGCGGAGATAGTTAAATTTAAAGGTGATGAAAGAAGGATCGTAAGCGATATCTTGGTTCGCGAGATCAAGCTTGAAATTTTACTAAACGGCAAGCGTTTCGGCGCGCTGATGGCGACTCCGAGCGATCAGAAGGCGCTTGCGGTAGGCTATTTGTTGAGCGAAAATTTGATCTCGGATCCAAGCCGCATAAAGAGCATAGAGCTCGCGCCGGACGGGCTTAGCGTGAATGTCTGCGGCGAGATAAACGAAAAGCGGTTAAATAGCTTCGATGCCGAAAAGGTCATCATCAGCGGCTGCGGGCGCAGCTCTACCGCAAATATCGATCCTGCAGCGATGGCGGCGCGCAAAGTCCGCTCGGACGCTAAATTTCATAAGAATGAAATTTTAAATTTGATGAGCGAGTTTTACACGCAGTGCGAGCTTTACGAGATGACGGGCTGTGTGCACACCGCAAAGCTCTTTACCGCGGGCGGCGAGTATTTTATCGGCGAGGATATCGCCCAGCACAATACCATCGATAAATCCGTCGGCAAGGCGGTATTGGCGGGGTGCGATACGCAGGGCTCGCTTCTTTTGGTAAGCGGCAGGCTAAGCTCCGAAATGGTCGCCAAAGCCGTGATGAGCGGCATTAGCGCACTTGTTTCGCGCACGGCTCCTACGAGCCTCGGCGTCGTGATCGCGCGTAAATTTGATCTTACCCTTTGCGGCTTCGCGCGCGGTGAAAATTTAAACGTCTATAGCGGCGAAGAGAGAATTTTGAGTTAAGAGGGCGGCATGGAGATAGATATCAGAATAGACGATAAAAAAGCAAGCGAGATCAAAAGGCTGATTTTAAATTTACTAAATCCAAGCGGCAAGCTCGATTGCGGCGCGGCGTTTAAGATCGCCGCTAAATTAGGCGTGGACGCGAGCGTCGTAGGAGATCTCGCGGCATGCGAAGGGATACGGATAGATCGCTGCGAACTCGGACAGTTCGGCAAGCTACAATGTAGCGGAGGCAGTATAAAGGCGCTGAAAAAGCTAAATCCGTTTTTGGATGAGAAAAGGCGGATTTTTTGCCGCGACGCCCGCGCCGTAGCTAGCAGCGGAGTTGGGTTTGATACGGTGCGCTCTACGCTTAAGGAGCACGGCATAGACGTGAAATATTGTCAGCTGGGCTGCTTTAAGGAAAAGAAAGGCAAAAGAATGAGAGTAAAAACAAAAACTTGGATCGAAAATGCGCAGGGCGAGCTCATTTTCGGTAAAGGCAAAACCGAAGTGCTAGACGTGATCGCTCAGACGGGCTCTATCTCTAAAGCCGCCGAGGTTTTGGGGATGAACTACAAAAAATGCTGGAGCCATCTGCAAATTTTACAAAAAAATCTACAAGAGGAGCTCTTTAGCACCAAGCAAGGCGGCGGCAATGCCGCAGGCACGACGCTAAATGCGCGCGCTTATGAGCTGATCGCTGCATATAAGCAGCTGCAAAGCGATATAGAACACTACGCAAACGAGCGCTTTAAGGAGCTTTTTTTGAAAAAAGAGGGCGAGAAAGACGCAAGTAAAGCGGCAGATAAAAACCATTAAATTTTAAAGGAGAGAACGATGTTTGTAAAACTAAACGACCGAACCTATCTAAACAAAGACAGGATCACGCGCATCAAGGTAGATAGCGTCCAGGACGGTATCAGAATTCGCTTCTACGAGGGGCAGTTTCAGGTAGCCAAAAGCGGCAGATTTGAAAGCGAAGAAAAAGCGATGGAGTGGCTGCAGAAAAATTTTATCGGCAAATAGGCGCAAAGCGCACTTTATGACCGCGCGAGCAGCTTGAGAACAAATCCCGAAAAATACGCTCTTCGTGATACGGTAGCGACTTGCCGCTCATTAGCACGACGATGATTTTCGGGTTTGTGCTTTAAAGAAGAGCTTGTGCAAAGATGTTGCGGTAAAATTTACGGCGAACGAGCTTCGGATATAGAGCCTAGCGTAGCGTGCAAATAGGGATACGATTACGCAAATAAGGTCTATGACGACATTCGTTCGCCAAATTTACTCGAAAGATTTCATCATTCAAACCCGGCTTAACCGCATTTCTCAGCTAGCTTTGCCTATTTCGCCTATATAGTATTTATATTTTATTAAGTACTCATTGGATATAGTCGCGGGCAAAATTCTAAGGGGAAATTTTGAAAAGCTTTAAACTTCGGTTTATTTATGCCGTCTGCGTGGTAGTCGTATGTGCGCTGTATCTGCTAGCCGAAAGATCGGGTCTTACGGAGCGCAAACAAACCCATTTTACCGTTACTTTAGATACAAATGTCTCAAAAGTGCCGGGTCTTAGCAAATACGTAACCCAAGAGGAGGTCGATAGCTTCGCATTTCGCTACTGGGATATAGATTACAATTCAAATCCAGAAAACGTATTTAAAGAACCCGCCATAGACGTAGAGCTAAAAAGACTTTTAAAAAGCAAACAAACGGATAAAATTTTAAAATTTATGAAAGATAATAATCTATCCGTCGATCATACTATGGACGGAGGGGTAACACCCGTGATGTATTCTAGCTTTTGGGACGATACGAATACTACTCAAGAGCTTATAAAGCTAGGCGCGGATATACATAAAAAAGACGAATACAAGCTATCCGCTATGGCTTATGCGATAGAAAATAACTCCACCAAAGCGGTAAGACTACTTTTAGACAACGGCGTTAAATTTGAAGAAGCCAAGGTGGTGCAGATGTACCTATATCCGCCAAATATAAAAAAGATCTATATTAAAAATAACAAAGTAGATCATATCGATTATACCAAACACAATAGGGGCCCGGGTTCAAGTGATGCAAGCCTGCTTCTTGAGTACGTTATTCGTAATAATTTTGTAGAGCTAGCGGAAATGATATTGAAAAATGGGTATGTGACAAAATATTATTACGGCTATGATAATAATGAGAATGTAATAACAAGCGATGAGTTTACGGATATAGTCCCTGAGGAAAGCATATTAGCGACAAAGAAGAATACGGAAGAGGAACGCTATCAAAAATTTTATATAGAGGAGTTTAGATACTATTATACGTATTATAGACTACTTGATTATGTGCCGCATTATGAAAAAATGCTAGATTTACTTTTAAAGTATAATGTCAAAGGGCAGCCTCCCAGGGAACTGCTTAAAATAGAATATGATAAATGCTATAGTGATAGAGAATTTTTTCTGCGTAATACATATGAATCATATTGCAGAGGAGTAGAAAGAATCAATCAGATATCTGAACGATATACCGTCCCTATTTCGAAAGAGAGATTTGAAAGACTAAGGCCTATGAAAAAAGAATTTTATGATAAGCATTGCCCTGATGCAAATTCTACATTTAAAGATACCAAAAAATTTATAGCTTGGCGAAGCGGTGAAAAAGAATTCGAGATGGTATTGGCATATTTGAAGAGTTACTTTGAAAATGGCGATACCGAAACGGTAGTAAACTTAGATGAAAATACGCAGCTTGATACAAACAAATAGCAATAATAATTCCAAATAAGGAGAGGCGCAATGGCGAAGTTCGATAGAGAAAAGTATAGAAACCCGAACATTGTAGGCGAGGTCATTTTAAAATTCTCGTTAAAATTTCTCCCAGCTAGGACGTAAAGCCTTAAATTAATCCAAATTTCACTATAATTAATCACTTAAATTTTAAAGGCCGCAAATGCTAAGCTTAGACGAAATTCGAAAAAATATCATCCTAAAACCTGGCGTGCATTATTTTGATTTCGCGGCTTCGGGGCTTGCTTATGAGCCCGTAGAGCGCGAGATAACAGACGTCCTCAAAACCTACGCCAACACACACTCCGACAGTAGCTCAAGCGCCATCATCACACAGAGGCGCTACGAGGGAGCGCGCGAGAGCCTAAAAAAGCTACTTGGGCTTGACGAGCGGTTTTATCTCATCGCCTGTGGGCAGGGCGCGACGGCAGCGATCAAGAAATTTCAGGAGCTGCTTGGCATCTACCTGCCGCCTGCGACCAGAGGCGCGATCGGCGAGGCAAATTTACGCGCCGCGCAGCTTCCGCTCGTGCTCGTTTCGCCCTACGAACACCACTCAAACGAGCTTAGCTTTCGCGAGGGGCTTTGCGACTACCTGCGCGTACCTCTTAGCGAGTCCGGCGAGATCGATCTGCTCGCGCTTGAGCGCATCTTGAAGCTAAATGCGGGACGCCGCATCATCGGCTCGTTTAGCGCCGCCTCAAACGTCACGGGCGTCATCAGCGATTACAAAAAGATCAGCGAGCTAATCAGAGCCGCAGGCGGCATCGTGGCCTTTGACTGCGCGGCGCTTAGCTCGCACGCAAATTTAGACTGCGATCATTTCGACGCGATTTTCCTCTCGCCGCATAAGTTACTAGGAGGGCCTGCTAGCTGTGGGCTTTTGGCGATCAAAAAGGAGCTGCTTAACAGCGATGTGCCGACATTTGCCGCAGGCGGGACGGTCGCCTACGCTAGCCGCGAAGGGCACGTGTTTTTGAAAAACCCCGAACAGCTAGAGGAGGGCGGTACGCCGCCTATTATCGGGCTCATGCGGGCAAATTTGGCCTACGCACTGCGAAACGAGATGGGTTTTGAGAGGATAAAAAGCGCCGAGGACGAGCTCGCGCGGCTTTTTGAGCGCGAGCTAGCAGGCATTGACGAGGTCATAAACTACGCTCCAAAGGACGCGCCGCGGCTGCCGATAATTTCTTTTAACGTGCGCGGCGTTTCGGCGTATGATTTCGCCGCGAGCCTTAGCAACGACTTCGGCATCCAGACGCGCGCGGGCGTGATGTGCGCGGGGCCGTACGCTCACGATCTGCTGGGTATCAAGGAGGGTCGCATGCCAGAAGCCAAGCCAGGCTTCGTGCGCGTGAGCCTGCACTACACGCACACCGAGCAAGACGTGCTATATCTCGCGGGCGCGATAAAATCCTGCATCAAAAAGCACCGCGAGCTTTGGGGCGAGGAAAAGGCGATGTATGAGATGTTCGGCGGGAAAATTTAAGCAGTGTAAGGCTAAAGCTTGCCACTTTTTTTAGCTCGTGAAATTTTATAAATCCCGCACCGTTTTTAAAATTTATCGGAATTCTGCGCCGTCTGCTTGGAATTTTACGCGGATTTTGCGCCGCAGAATTCTTACTATCGTTCCGCCTTTGCACTGCAGGCGAAATAAACGGCACGCCCTGCGGAATTAAAATTTAGAATTTGAAATTCCGCGCCTAGAAATTGTGGAATTTCAAAATCCCGCTAGCTGTATTCGCGGCTAAGCTTTAAAATTTCTTAACAATGGAATTTTAAAATTCCGCGCTGCCCCGCCAGGTAAAGCCCTGCCTGTAAATTTCAAAATTTAAAGGCGCAAATTTTTATACTCTGTTTCGCCGGATACGCCGCGCTAGATGGTTCGCAGTGAAAATTTCAGGCAGAAATGAAATTTATTAGTGACGCGCGAATAAAAATTCTAAAGCAAAATTAAGCTTATCTGCACTTCGCGCAGAACTACTCCAGTCCCAAAAACGCGCCGTCTTCAAATCCGAAATAGATCCTCTCGCCCGCGCTCCAGCGCCGCTCATCCTGCGCCGTGACGCATTTTAGCAACACGTCGCCCGCCTTGATCTTGATGAGTAGCGAGGAGCCGTACTGAAGCGAAACCGAGTGTAAAATCCCCGCGAAGCAACGCTCAAACGGGCTTTGAGATAATAAAATTTTACTCGGATTTATCGCGATTTTATGGGCGCGTGCGAGCCCGTCTTCAAGGCGCAGCGAAATTTCATCCGAAAATTTTAAAATCCCGTTTTGTACGTCAAAGATATTTTTGTATTCAAACTCGCATATCTTGCCGCGATGCAGAAATACGCTTCTTTGCGCGATCGCGCTGAGCCATTTCTCATCGTGGCTGGCGATGATAAAGCCGCAGCCGTAGCGACTTCGCATAAATAAAATCGCGCGCGCAAAGAGCTTGGAAGCGGCAAGATCGAGGCTGTTGGTCGGCTCGTCTAGCAGATAGAGCTTCGCGCGCTGCGCCAGAGCGAGCGCAAACGCGATGCGCTGCGTCTGCCCCGAGCTAAGCTCGAAATGCTTCTTCGATAAAAAATTTCTATCAAGCCCCGTTAGGCCGAGCGCCTCATCCACTCGCTCGTCAAATTCCGCAAGCGCGCCGCGACTTTTGAGCGCAAATTTAAAATTTTGCTCCACGCTGCGCTTTAAAAGCACGGGCTCGGGCAACAGCAAGCAGGTCTGCCGCAGCGTCTGCAAAGAGGGCGCCCGCTGCCCCCAAAGCTCCATACTGCCGCTGCTTGGACGCTGCAAGAAAGCCAAAATCCGCAGCAGCGTGGATTTGCCGCTGCCGTTGGAGCCCAAAAGCGCCGTGATGCCGCTCGTATTTAGATCGAGGCTAGGGATATTTAAAATTTCGCTCCGTCCGTAGCGCAGCACCAGATCTCGCACCGAGATCAGCTCGCTATCGGGTACAGATCGCGCGGCGGCGGAATTCTCATTTGCAAAATTCTTTCTCGCAGAATTCTCACTCGCGAAATTCTCGCTCTTGGAATTTTTACCCGCGGAATTTGCGCTAATGGAATTCTCGGTTACAGAATTTACACTCGTAGAATTTCCCGCAGTGAAATTTTTACTCGCAAAATTTGCGCTCGTAGAATTCTCGGCGGCGAAATTTACGCGCGTAGTATTCTCGGGGGCGGAATTTGCATCCGTTAAATTTTCGCTCATAGAATTTTCGCGCTTCCGTTCCGCGCGGTTTTTGTCCGTGAAATTCTTGCTCGGATGCGTTAGTTTATCTACACTCATCGATCCAGCCTTTTTAGCGCGTGGATAGCTAAATTTACCGCAAACGCTATTAAAATCAGCACCAGCGCGAGCGCTATACCCATCGCAAACTCGCCCTTGTTGGTCTCAAGCGAGATTGCCGTGGTGATCGTGCGGGTGAAATATTTGATATTACCGCCGATCATCATCGCTACGCCCACCTCCGCGACGATCCGCCCATAAGCGGTGGCGATGACGACCAGCAAGCCGTAGCGCAGCTCGTAAAGCACGCAAAGGATTAAATTTAGCGGGCTTAGGCGGTAGTTCATAATGTTTAGATAGTGCTTCTTATCCATATTTTCGATGACGCTGGCGCTTAGTGAGACGATGATGGGAAGCGCCAGCACAAACTGCCCGAGCATCACGGCTTTGAGCGTAAAAAGCAGCCCCAGCTCGCCCAGAGGGCCGTTTCTGGAGATGAAAGCGTAAAGGATCAGCCCTATCGCCACCGTGGGCATCGCAAGCGCTACGTC
This sequence comes from uncultured Campylobacter sp., assembly GCA_963530195.1. Taxonomy (GTDB): domain Bacteria; phylum Campylobacterota; class Campylobacteria; order Campylobacterales; family Campylobacteraceae; genus Campylobacter_B. The sequence goes on along the minus strand of CAUSCW010000028.1, from coordinate 4,939 downwards.
GCTTAAAAGTCTAAGCGTTCTGCGAGCGCGAAATTCGTAAAATCCGAGGATAAATCCTATCGGAAAGCCGATTAAAATCGCAAAAAGTATCGAGATGCTTGAAGTATAAAGCGTCGCCTTAATCGCCGAAAATGTCTCCGCGTCGCCGCTAAGAAGCAGCCCGAATGCGCTTAAAATTCCTTCTAAAATAAAGTCCAAGATTGTGTCCTAAATGTTCTATTCTGGCAAATTTATATGCTATAATAGCATATTTTTTAAAGGAGATAACATGAAAAAAATATTTTTTGTTTCGCTCGCTCTTAGTGCGAGCCTTTTTGCCGCCGATAACGATTTGGTAATGGCAACCACAACGAGCACCGATAATACGGGCTTGCTAGACGCGATCTATCCTGCGTATAAGGCGGAAACCGGCGTCGATATCAAATGGACGGCGGTAGGCACAGGTGCTGCTCTAAAGCTTGGCGAGAACTGCGATGCGGACATACTTTTTGTGCATTCGCCGAAAGTCGAGAAAGAATTTGTAGAAAAAGGCTTCGGCGTTGACCGTACGCCCGTTATGTATAACGATTTTATCCTCATCGCCGATAAATCCATCGCGCCTAAATTTAAAGGCAAGGATCTTAAGGGCTCATTCGAGTTAATCAAGGCGGAGAAGATTAAATTTTTCTCTCGCGGCGATAAATCGGGCACCGATAACAAAGAGAAAGGAATTTGGAAAAAGGTTGAGGGCGCCGTACCTGAAAACGAGGCATGGTATAACCAAACCGGTCAAGGTATGATCGCTACGATTAACGCAGCCGCCGAGCAAAAGGGCGTGACCTTCACCGATCGCGGCACCTACATCAAATACGAGGACAATAAAAAGGGTAATCCCGATATGGTCATCATCAACGAAGGCGATAACGATCTGAAGAATTTTTATTCCGTAATCGCGGTCAATCCGAAGCACTGCCCAAAAGCCGACTATGAAAACGCGCAGCGCTTCATCAAATGGATCACTAGCGAGAAGGGGCAGAAGTTTGTAGGCGATTTCAAGCTGCTAAATAAGCCGCTTTTCACCCCTGATGCGAATACTCGCAAGAACTAGCTCTAGCTAAATAAGGCTAAATTTAAAGCCCAAAGGCAAAGCGTCGCCTTTGGGCTTTTGCTTTTTAATAAATCAATCTGCGCGCCTTTAAATTTAGCTATTTTGCTTCTAAATTTAACTGGCGCTTTTTACTGCGTCTTTTTACGATACATTTTTTACTTTCTCGCCATACGTTTAAATTTATCGCAGCTTCGTTTGTCTGTAATAGGCTTAAAATTTCAGCTATATTTGGGATCAGTGCGGATAAATTTCAGTCGCGTTCGGATATGCTCTAATGTCTAGCGATATTTATACAGCGCAAAATTTAGTAGTATTTATGTGTGACTCAAAAATTTTAGTTTGTTATGAATTTAATTTGAAGTTGCGGTTAAGCTCGGGCGTATGAAAAACGCCCGAGCCTGTGAAGCTATGAAATTTCATGTGTGGTTTATGGGGTCGCTTCTGCCGCGCGCCGGTAAAATTGCCTTTCAAACTCTAGCGCGGTTGTAAAATTTCACTTTGCGCGAGCGAGCTATTCGACTTCGGCGTCGATGACGTCGTCGTCTTTTTTGCCGCCGTTTGAGCCGGAGCTTTGTGATCCGCCTTGCGCACCCTGATTTGCGCTGGCAGCCTTGTATAGATCCTCGGCGACCTTGCTTAGGGCTTCTACTTTGGAGTTTATCGCTTCCTTGCTCGCGTTTTCATCCTTTAGCACGGCTTTTAGATCGTTTAACGCGCCCTCGATCTTAGCGCGTAGATCTCCCGGCACCTTCTCGCCCATCTCGCTTAGGCTCTTTTCGGTTTGATGTGCGATGCTGTCGGCTTGGTTGCGCGCTTCGACGGTCTCTTTGCGCTTGTTGTCTTCCTCTTTGTGAAGCTCGGCGTCTTTTACCATCTTATCGATCTCGGCATCGCTTAAACCGCTTGAGCCGGTGATGCGGATGTCGGTTGCCTTGCCGGTAGCCTTGTCTTTTGCCGAAACGGTTAAAATTCCGTTCGCATCGATGTTAAATTCCACCTCGATCTGTGGCACGCCGCGAGGAGCGGGCATGATGCCCTCTAAATTGAAATTTCCTAACGATTTGTTATCTTTCGCAAACTCGCGCTCGCCCTGCAAGACGTTGATCGTAACGGCGCTTTGATTATCCTCTGCTGTTGAGAAGGTTTGAGATTTTTTCGTAGGTATCGTAGTTCCCTTCTCGATGATCTTGGTCATCACGCCACCCAGGGTTTCGATGCCGAGGCTTAGCGGAGTGACGTCGAGTAGTAGCACGTCTTTTACGTCGCCTTTGATGACCGCGCCTTGGATCGCCGCGCCGATTGCTACGACTTCATCAGGGTTTACGCTCTTATTTAGTTCCTTGCCGAAAGCCTTTTTGACTTCCTCTTGCACTAAAGGCACGCGCGTCGAGCCGCCAACCATGACGACTTCTTTTATGTCGTTCATGCTTAGCCCTGCGTCGCTTACGACCTTTTTGAGAGTGCTTATGGTCTCATCTACCAAAGAATCGATCATACTTTCAAATTTAGCTCTAGTGATGGTTTTCATTAAGTGCTTTGGACCTGTGGCGTCAGCAGTGATGAAAGGTAAATTTACCGTCGTTTCCATCGCGCTGCTTAGCTCTTTTTTGGCGTTTTCTGCAGCCTCTTTTAGGCGTTGCATAGCCATGACGTCGCCACGCAAGTCAATGCCTGTTTCAGATTGAAATTCCGAGGTTAAAAAGTCGATCAGTTTGTTATCGAAATCATCGCCGCCCAAAAATGCATTACCGCCGGTAGCTAAAACTTCTACGACGCTATCGCCAGTTTCTAGCACGGTTACGTCGAATGTGCCGCCGCCTAGATCGTAAACGACGATCTTTTCGGATTCTTTTTTATCCAGTCCATACGCAAGCGCCGCTGCGGTAGGTTCATTGATGATGCGAAGCACGTTTAGGCCCGCGATTGTTCCTGCTTCTTTCGTCGCCTTTCTTTGGCTATCGTTGAAATACGCAGGTACGGTTATAACCGCATCTACGACGGGCTCACCCAAAAACGCCTCGGCGTCCTCTTTTAGCTTGATTAGCACCTTGGCTGAAATTTCTTGCGGCGTATAAACCTTGCCCGCGATCTCTACCGCGCACGCGCCATTTCGGTCGATGATCTTATACGGTAGGCGCTTTTTGGCTTCCTGCGCGTTTTTCTCATTCATCATGAGACCCATGATGCGCTTGATCGAGTAGATCGTCTTTTCCGGGTTAGTGACTGCTTGGCGCTTGGCGCTGTCGCCTACTAAAACCTCGCCTTTGTCGGTGAAAGCGACTACCGACGGAGTGGTGTTTTTACCCTCTTTATTCGGTATGATCTTGCTCTCGCCACGCTCGAATATGCTTACGCACGAGTTTGTTGTTCCTAGGTCGATGCCTATGACTTTTGCCATTTGTTATCCTTTGTATTGAATTTAAAATTTTAAAATTTGGACGATTATTTCGCCACTACTACCATAGCGGCGCGCAAAACGCGCTGCTTATACATATAGCCTTTTTGATAGACCTGAACTATATCACCCGAGTTTGCACCCTCCGCCTCGATCATCGAGATCGCGTTATGCACGCTAGGATCAAATCCCGCATCCGTCGCTATCGGAACGATACCGTATTTTTCAAAAGTCTTTGTAAAAAGGCTTAGACATTGTTTTACGCCGACTTCGATTTTATCTGCAAGCTCATTACCTTCCACATCAATTTTGGCGGCTTCCTCAAGCGCGTCGATTATCGGCAGCAGATCTTTTGCAAAGCTCTCGCTAGCGTAAGCAACAGCGCTATCTTTTTCTTTTTCCAAACGTTTTTTGAGATTTTCAAAATCCGCATTGGCGCGGTAAAATTTATCGGTGATCTCACTCAGCTCGTTTTGAAGCTTTTGTATCTGCGCGTCAGTATCGTCGCATGTCTGCGCCTCTTGCGGCTCGCTCGCCTCTGACGCGCACTGCTCGCAAACCTCTTTTTCTTCACTATCGCACGCTGCATTTTTATCGCCGTGCTCTTTAAATTTATGGCTCATGCTACTCCTTTAGCGTAGTTAAAAAATTTCTCGTAATTCTCGTAAACGCTGCCTGCGCAGATCATCGTAGCGTCCTCGCCTTCGAATTTTACGGGGCGTTTGATCCCCATAAATCCGTGCTCGAAGTAGGGCGCGAAGATCAAATTTTTAGTAAAATTTACGGCGATCGAGGGGTTAAGTAAAATTTTAAACCGCTCGTCTTTGAAAATTTTATACGCCACGACCTCGTTACAAAGAAATTCGATTTTAGAATTTTTTAGCTCCTTAATTTTGGTGCTAAGCTCGCGCAGACCGATCTGCATCGAAGCTAGCTCCAAATCTCCGAGTGAAATTCCTATTAAATTTGATAAGAATTTAAAAACTCTAAAATCGTATTTTAAGATAATCTCGTCTTTTCTAAATGCAAGGATTATAAAGCGATCATTGTGATTGATAACTTCGCTTAGGGCTTCGTTTTCGGCGTTGAAAATCATACAGTAAATTTCAAAATCCTCAAGCACCGCTTCTAGCTCGCGAGCATCGTCTATTTTTAACTCATCGTCGAAGCTAAGCCTAGCGCGCCAGTAATCCTGCATCGTCGCAACTGTGGGGATTCTACCACCGCTTACATGAAGCTGCGTCAAAGCCCCCTCGTCGCTTAAGCGCTTAAAATAAATTCGGATGCTAGACGCGGACATCGCTACGCCCATGCGCTCGCCCAACTCGGAAGATCCGATCGGGGTGTTGCTATCGAGATAGGCGGAAATGATGGATTCCAGGATCATATCACGTTTATTCGTTTTCACTTTTAGCACTCTTTCGGTAAGATTGCCAGTATTATACAACATTGAGTGG
>CAUSCW010000027.1:0-25384 GCA_963530195.1 uncultured Campylobacter sp. | reverse complement strand
GCACTAGCGACGTGGAAGCGATGTTTGACGAAGCGAGCGCGCAGCTTTTAAAGCGCCTTGTGGATGCGGGTAAGGTTGTTTTTGAGGATGGCTACTATAAAATCGCCAAGAAATAGCGGCGGAATTGCGAGGTAGAATTTCGTTTCGTAATTTAATGGCAAAATTCTATCAAGATTTCGCAGGTGAAATTTTGCGTCCAAATTTTTAATAGGTGAAATTTTACGTAAATAACCCGTGATGATGTGATGAAATAATAGGGCGCGTAATTTGGATTTAAAATTCTACAAAGAATAAATTTAATCGGCGAAAATTCTAATGGCAAAAATGCGGGCGTAAATGCTTCGGCTACAGAAAATTCCGATATCAAAAAATATAATTCTAAAAATTCCGCCTCGCAAAGCTCTGGCGGCGAAGATCGGAGTGCTAAAAATTTAAGCGGCTAAATCAAGGTGCCAAAAATTCGGGTGCGCAGAATTCCGGCGCATAAAATTTAGCTCGCATGATGAAAAATAAAGCTGCGTTAAAATTTAAAAATTTCACCGCCCGCCCGCGCTCTTTTTGGATCCGCACAAAGCTCGCGCGATCAGGTGCGGCTCTTTACTACGCACGTCCCGCCGAAGCCGTTTGCCTCGAAAGATCAAGCGCCGATGCAAAGCCGAGCGGAGTGGGTAAAAATTTAAAAAGCCGAAATTTTAAAAACCAAAACGCTACGAGTACGAATTGCTAGGCGGGTAACTATATATACTTTAGTGCAGATTACGACGCGGGTTATGACATACGCCTTATAGCATTGCTGCAGCACATGCCAAAGCATAAACTTTAACGCAGATCGAGACTTAAATTTAAATATATGCCACGATATAAATTCTAGCGCGGATTATGACATAAATCTCGTCAAAGGTCACGGCATGAACCCAAGCATGGATTATTACTACATACGCCTTGAAGCGGATCGAGACATAAATTCTGACAGGCATTGCGCCGTAAATTTTAAAATTTCAAACGCAAATTTAAAAACGAATTTAGCAGTTTTAAAAGCAGATTTAAGGATGGATTTCAGATTATGAAATTTTTAAATTTAAAAGTTGCCGCCGCCATGTTCGTGCTGCTGCTCGCAGGCTGCGACGGATGGAAGCACCATCTAAGCAGCGACGGCACCTCGCTTGCCTCCAAGTTCGACCCCTCCAAGCGCACGCTAAAGATCGAGGGCAACGACAAGCCGCTCGTGCTGTTTTTCTACGCAAGTAGCCGAATTTAGAAATTCCGCGATTTTAGAATTTATACAAAATTCTACGATTTGGAATTTTGATAAAATTCCGTAACTACCAGCTTCCGCTAGCACCGCCTCCGCCGAAGCTTCCGCCGCCCCCACTGAAGCCGCCTCCGCTAAAACCGCCATTTCCTTTAAATCCGCCAAAATCTCCGGATGAGCCGCCTCTCATGCGCGATGAGCGCGCGATTTCGCTTATGATGTCTGCGCTCGAGATTATATCCTCGTCGCTTCTTCTGAGGCGCGTCACGCGGCGGCTTAGTATCGCGAAAAGCAAGACCGCAAAAAGCACCATGAAGATCGCAAAGTCCTTGTTGCTCGGATCCTGCTGCGCGTTGGCGTTAAGCGGGTCAAATTTGATATCGCCGCCTTCGATCGTGCTGATGATCGCCGAAATCCCGCTAATGACGCCACTTTCATAATCTCCCTGCCTAAAATAGGGCAGAATTTTATTGCTGATGATACGCTTGGCGCGCATATCGGTTAGCACGCCCTCTAGCCCGTATCCGACCTCGATACGCACTTTATGCTCGTGCGGAGCGACGAGCAGCAGTACGCCGTTGTCGCGCCCTTTTTGCCCGATACCAAGAGCGCGCGCCTGCTCTACGCCGATTTCCTCGATAGAGTAGCCGCCGAGCGATTTTAGGCTTACGAACATGATCTGGTTTGTGGAATTTTTATCGAAAGTCGTTAAAATTTCATTCAGACTATCTCTCGCGGCTGGGCGTAAAATACCAGCCTCATCAATTACAGCGGTGCCGTTTGGATGGGCTAGATACTCGCTGGGCGCGGCGAGGCTTATTGCAAATAGCGCCATTAGGGCAAAAGCAAATCTCCAAGCCACTCTCATCGCAGTTCCACCAAGGTCTCTTCTATCTCGTTATTTTCGCTATCTTTAGGCACTCGCATGGCTAGCTCGCACAGCGCGTCCATCGCCTTTAAAACGGCAGGCTCAAGACCTTGCGTGCTAGGGTTAAATTCCGTCGTGATACGTTCAAACTCAACCTTAGAGATAAACTCTGCCGCTCGCGCGCCGCAGATGATATGAGCGCAGCGCTCGCGGACGCAGACGCAAAACATTATCGCTTCTTTTACGCTGCCGTAGCGCTCGTAAAATTTTTGCATCGCAAACTCGCCCGAGAGCCGAAGTCTGCGAGATTTAAGCGTGATTAAAGTTAAAAGCGCAGGGCATTTAGCTAGCAGAGCTTTAATCGCAATGAAGCTAAGCGCTACGATCTGCAGTAGCTCAGCTTTGCTTATTTGCGGCACGAAGCACATAATGATGCCGATCACAAACGCCGTCACTGCCGCCGCGCTGTAGCTAGCTTCACAGTCCTCGCTTGCTTCGCGCGCGACCACGCAGACGATCTGCGCACCGCTTGTGGCTTCGGCTTTCGTGATTAGCTCGTGGATTTTTTGCTTGCACTGCTCGCTTAGCATTTGCCGCCTTTAGCGTTATTTAAACGAGACGCTAGGGGCTTTTTGGCTTGAGCTATCAGCGCTAAAGCTAGGTTTGGCGCCGCCTAGTCCTACGATGCGCGCGATGATGTTTGTAGGAAAGGTTCTAATTAGCTTGTTGTATTCCTGCACTGAGGCGATGTAGTCCTTGCGCGCTACGGCGATGCGGTTTTCCGTGCCTTCGAGCTGATTTTGCAAGTCGGCGAAATTCTGATTTGCCTTAAGATCCGGATAGCGCTCGACTACCAGCATCAAGCGCGATAGGGCCGAGCTAAGCTCGCCTTGAGCGCCGTTAAATTTCGCAAACGCCTCCGGATCTTGCGCTAAACTTTCTGCATTAATATTGACAGCGGTTGCCTTAGCGCGGGCATTTATAACGCCTTCTAAGGTATCTTTTTCATGGCTAGCGTAGCCTTTGACGGTTTCTACGAAATTTGGAATCAAATCGGCGCGACGCTGATATTGATTTTGTACCTGGCTCCACGCGGCCTTAACTTCTTCATCTTTGCTTACGAGTTTATTGTAAACAGGCACTGCAAATATCGCAAACGCGATCGCTGCAATCACTAAGACGATTAGAGCTTTGATTAAGATATGAAGCCCTCCTTTTTGGCGTGGATACTCTCCTCCGCCAAAGCTCTCGCCTCGCGCGGATAAGTCTTTATCGTCGCAACCTATACGCTCGTTATTTTCTCCTTGCAGCTCTTTCATTGAAATCTCCTTGGGATGTTGGAATTTAATTTGACTAAAATTTCATATTCGATCGTGCCAAAGTGTTTTGCCCAAATCTGCGCATCGTCCAGCACGCAAACTCGCTCTCCGCCGAATTCTGCACAGAAGCTATCCATCGACATTTTTCCGAGCATTTTTTGCCCGCTTGCAAGCGCTAGCTCGCCCTCGCCGTCGTAGCGAAATAGCCCGTCTGCGTAGCCCAGATCGTATGTGCCGATCCTCATATCGTGCGGCGCTTCAAATTTTGCGCCGTAGCCCACGCGCTCGCCTTTTTTCAGTACGCGTGAGCTGATCAGATCGGCATAGAGCTTTAGCACAGGGCGTAAATTTAGGCTCTCGTCAAACTGCGCGTAGCCGAACTGCGCCATACCCACGCGCACATATTCGTCCTCAAAGCCCGCACTTCGCTCGATAGCTGCGGAGTTGCTCGAATGAAATTTTAAATTTTCAAAGCCCGCGGCGGCGGCTTTTTGCCTTGCAAGGCGCTTAAATTCTATAAAATTTTGCCTTTGTGCGAAAAAATCTCCACTTAGCTCGTCGCTTGCGCGAAAGTGTGTAAAAAAGCCACGAAGCTTAAATCCGCCCGCCTTGCATAGCCTAAGCGCCTCATCTAACTCGCTCGCACTGATGCCGTTTCTATGCATTGCGGTATCTGCAGCGATGTAAATTTTAAGCCCTCGTTTAAGACGCGCGAAGTAGCTCAGATCATTTACCGCGTAGCAAAACCGCTCGTCCTCGTCCCCGCGCGGAATGTGCGAGAGAACTAAAATTTCATCAAATAAATCCGCAATCTGCGCAGCTTCCGTAGCACTTCGCGTTACGGCGCGTACGAAGCCTAGCTTTGCCGCTTCCTCGCAGCAAAGTTTGCAGCCATGGCCGTATGAATTATCCTTGGCTACCAAAAATACTCGCTCCGCTCCACCTACTTTGGCGGCGATTTGCGCTAGATTGTGCGCATAAGCGGCGCGATCTAAGATAATCTCAGACATCGAAGTCTAGCCCGTAAGTGCGGTATAAATATGGTAGCAGCTTGCGTGCGGCGTAGTCGTAACCGTAGAATTTCGCATAAACTTCTTTCAAGCTAGCCGCACCTGCACGCTCGAAATCAAATACGTCGGTACCCGCGATTTTTGGCACGCGCTCATCTAAGAATTTAAAAAATTCCGCTCTCGCAGCCAAAAGCTCTTTTATATTTTTCTCAACCTCTTGCTTTTCAGATTCGTTCATCTCTGGTCCTTTAAATTTTCTAGTTTACCTAAAAATACGCGCTGCATTTCGTCGCGAAACTCGGGGCTAGAGGCCTCGAAGCGAGTTACGATCACAGGCGTGGTGTTGCTTGCCCGTACGAGCGCCCAGCCGTCATCAAATCGCACTCTGATGCCGTCAATCTCGATAATATCGCGGATGGGCGGTAGCTCCGAGATACCTGCGTGGATTTGAGCTTTAAGAGCCTCGATGATCTTAAATTTCGCCTCCTCGCTCGTATTAAATTTTATCTCGTCGGTGCTAAAAACTCGCGGCAGCTTGTCTAGCTCGGCGTCTAAATCATAACCTTTAGCTACGAGCTCAAGCACGCGCATCATCGCATATACGCCGTCATCAAAGCCGAAATATCGCTCCTTAAAATAGATATGCCCGCTAACCTCGGCGGCAAGGTCGATACCAAGCTCCTTCATCGCCTTTTTGATATTGCTGTGGCCGGTCTTGCCCATGAAGCTTTTGCCGATCTTATCGATGGTATCATACATCGCTTGAGAGCATTTGACCTCGCCTAGGATGCGCGGGCGGTGCATATTTAGAGCAAGCAGGCAGGCTAGCTCGTCGCCTTTGATGTTGCGGCGCGGCGTAAGCACGGCGATCCTATCGGCATCCCCGTCAAAGCCGAACCCTAGCGCCACGCCATCTTGCTTCATCGCAGCTTTAAGATCGGCTAAATTTTTCTCCTCGCTGGGGTCCGGGTGGTGGTTTGGGAAATTGCCGTCCGGCTGCGGAAATAAAATTTTAGCGTTTAGCTCTAGCCTTTCGACGATTTTAGTAGTCGTAACGCCTGCCGCACCGTTTGCGCAGTCAATTATAAAAGGCGCGGCAAAGCCCTTAAGAGCCGCAAATTCCTTTTCAAAATATGCTAAATACTCGCTTAAAATGTCGTACTTCTGGGTGCTTGTATCGGTTGAAATTTCAAAATTTGAACTCATCAGCTCCTGCACCTGCGCGCCAAGACGCCTTAAATCCTCGCCGAAGAAGCTGTCCGTACCGATCGTGATCTTAAAGCCGTTGTAATTTTTGGGATTGTGCGAGCCGGTGATCATTACGTTTGCGTCAAATTTATGCGTAAATACGCTAAAATAACCCACCGGCGTCGGTAGCAAGCCGATATTATAAACCCGCAACCCGGCGAAATTTAGCCCGCTTACGAAATAGCCGAAAAGCTCATCCGCGCTAAGACGGGCGTCGTATCCCACGCTAACGCGCTCAAGCCCCAGATTTGCGATATGTTTGCCAAGAGCAAAGCCGATCGCTTTTACGCTGCTCTCGTTTAGCTCCTCGCCCACGATGCCGCGAATATCGTATTCTCTAAAGATATCTTCTATCATAAAATTCCTTTAAATTTAAATCGTGGTATTTTATAAAAACTTGCTTAATATTTATATTATAAATGATAAAATCGCCGCTAAAATTCCAAAGGATGGTTATGAAAAAATTTATTCTAGCAGCGATTTTAGCGGCTTTTGCTTGCGCGGGCGATTACGAGCTCGTAGGTAGCGTAAATACTTCGTTTAGAATTTTTGGCAAAGACGATCGCATCGAAGTTATCGCGGTTAAAGATCCTAAGATCGACGGCGTGACCTGCTACGTCTCTTACGCCAAAAAAGGCGGTGCCAAAGAGATCATCGGCGTGGAGGAGGACCGCTCCGAAGCCTCTGTGTCGTGCGTGCAGACAGCGCCTAAAATAATCATTAAAGAGGAGCTGAAAAAAGAGGATATTTTTGAAAAACGCAGCTCGTTGATCTTCAAAAAGACCCATGTAGTTAGGCTTTACGACGCGGTGCAGGGCTCGCTGATCTATTTGGTTTATTCAGACAAAGTGATCGATGGCTCGCCTAATAACTCGATCTCGGCGATCCCGTGCCACCAAGCCGTGGGCGACGTGTGCGAGCTCGCATATACCCAAGGCAAAAAATAATAATAAGGAATTCCGCAAAGATAAAATTTTATCACAGCGGAATTATAAATTAGAAATTACGCTATGAGATGACGCACGAAATTTAATAGAATTTCGCCAAATTCCGCAGCATTTTACAAAATTTATCCGCGCCGTTAAATTCCTGCGCGAATGCCTAAGAAGAGAATTTTACCGCTTTATCAGAGCATCTTAACGCATATTTGAGCTACGCTAGTAGGCATGCGCTTGCAAGTCGTAAAATGAAAAATTAAGCAATTTTTGCTAAAATCTCGCGATTTTGAAAACCCTCGTAAATCTAAAGGAAATCAATGAAGACATTTTTTAGTATGGAGTGCGCGTCAGTGATGCTACTGATTTTGGCGCTAGCCTGTGCAATCGCTACTTTTGTAGAGACCGCTTACGGCACGGAAGTAGCTTGGGCGATAGTTTATTCTACTGCGTGGTTTGGCGCGCTGATGGTGCTTTTGGGAATAAATTTAACCTACAATATCTATCGCTACCGCATGATTAAGCTTCGCACGCTGCCCGCGCTAATCTTTCACGCAAGCTTTTTGTTTATGCTTGCTGGAGCGATTTTGACTAGATATTTCGGCTTTGAGGGCAATATCCATATAAGAGAGGGCGGCGAAAGCTCGATCGTAACGACCAAAGACGAGGTCGTTCAGCTCCTTACTTTAGGCAGTGACGGCGAGTTTATATCTGCTGACGAGAGCAAATTTTTAAACGGCGCAGGACGGATGAACTTCGATCTCAATCTAGATGTAGAGGGTAGGATCGCAAATTTAAAATTTAAAGAGCTCGTAGAACACGGCGAGCTAAAATGGGTGCAAGATCCGGCCGGACAGGCTCCCGCGCGCGTGGAGCTATTATTTTCCAACAACGTTGGCAGCCAAAATGTCTCCTTGCAATCAGGCGAAAGCATGGATATAGGCGAGCTTAGTATCACTTTTAACGCAGAGCCTAAAAGTAAGAATTTCATCTACATAAAATCCAAAGATGGCAAATTCTATCTAAACTCAAGTCTTGATATAAACGCCACTAAAATGGCTGATATGAGCACTGCGCCGCTTAAGAGAAACGAGGATAATCCTCTAGGCAATCTCTTGCTTTACAGCTTTGACGGGATAAATTTTGCCCCTGTTAGCCTGCTTAGCTCAGCGGTCGAGAAATTCGTCCCGGTCGATGCGAATTTACCGGGTGAGCCCGGCGTAGTAGCTACGCTAAGCTTTGCGGGGCAGAGTCGCGAAATCTACGTGCCTAGGGATTCGCATGGTGCTAGCTACAAGGTAGGCGATAAGAATTTCATCGTAGCCTTGGCGCCAAAGATGCTTCATCTGCCTTTTAAAATCGCGCTTCGCGACTTTGTGATGGATCGCTACCCGGGCACCAATTCGCCCTCCGGATATAAAAGCGAAATCACGCTAAAAGACGGCAATTCGAGCTTTGATTATGATATTTTTATGAATCACGTGCTCGATTACGGCGGATACCGATTTTTCCAAAGCTCATACGACACGGATGAGCGCGGCACCGTGCTTTCGGTCAATAAAGACCCCGGCAAAGTTCCAACTTACATCGGTTATTTTTTGCTTTGCGTAGGGATGTTTTTTAACTTTTTCAACCGGGGCTCGCGCTTTTTCAAGCTCTCGCGCTTAATCAGCGAAAATACGCATCTTGCTCGAGAAAAAGATGTAAATTCTAAAAATTCGGCGTCTAGTTCGGTGCCCGTAAGCTCCACAGAAAGCTCCATATCAAAACGCACCAAAAAATCGCAACGCGGCACTAAAGGTGCGACATTAGCATTAGTAGGCGCATTGGCTTTGAGCTTGAGCGCATTGTATCCTATCACAGCAAATGCCGAACAAAGCTCCACGACTCAAAATTCTACTTCGCAAAATTCTGCCTCAAACGCAGCTACACAAAATTCCGCGCCGCAAAGCTCGGCTGGCGTGCAAGATCCCGCTTCGCAAAATTCCACGCAGAATTCCGCCGTTGAAAATTCCAAGCAAAGCTCCGCTTCGCAAGAATCTGCAGCGGAGCAGGAATCCATCCCACCGCATAATTTTTCTACTATGGGAGGCGAGCTAGCCGTGCCGAAATTTGATCCTAAATTTAGTGAAGATTTAGCAAGCCTCGTAATTCAGGGATTTGATGGGCGAATGGAGCCTTTTGATACCGTTTCTAGGGAGCTTTTAAATAAAATTTACCGAGCCGACAACTACAAGGCACCAAATGGCGAAATTTTAAACCACAACGCCGCCGCGCTTTCGTTTATGCTAAATCAAAGCTATTGGAGGCGTGCGCCGATCATCAAGGTTAGCGAGCCGGAGCTTAAGAAAATTCTAGGTATGGATGAGAAGCAAAGCCACGCCAGTATGATGGATTTTTTTGAATTTAAAGGCGGCGAGAGCTACTACAAGCTCGATAAAATGGTCGAGGAGATCAACCGAAAGCCTTTGGGCAATCGCGGTGTGCTAGATAAAGAGATCATCAAGGTAAATGAGCGCGTAAACGTCTTTTACTCGGCGTTTATGGGGGATTATTTTAGAATTATTCCGGTTAAGAACGCTAAAAATAACGAGTGGCTTTCGCCGCTATATCTAGGCGATGCGCTGGATCAAAACGAATCTGCTGAAGTTAAAAAGATGATGGGAATATTCGTTTCGTCCGTGGTCTATGCCCAAGAAAGCGGGGATTGGAGCGGCGCAGAAAAGATGCTAAGCTACGTCAAAAAATACCAGGCACAAAACGGCGCAAACCTAATGCCTAGCGAGAGTGCAATAAAATATGAAATTTTATTTAATAAGGCTAAAATTTTTTCTCGCCTCTTTCCGATCTACACTATCTCGGGATTTTTGCTTCTGATCTTTATCTTTTTGCGGATGATGAAGCCCGCTCTTCGCCTAGGCGGCGCATTTAAGCTCGTTTATATCGTAAATATCATCGCCTTCATCGCGCACACCGCAGGTCTTGCGCTACGCGGCTATGTTTCGGGGCACGCGCCGTGGAGCAACTCCTACGAATCACTCATCTATATCGCGTGGGCGCTGTCGCTAAGCGGAATATTTTTCTCGCGCAAATCTGCAATCTCGCTGGCACTTACCTCGATAATGGCGGGCATTACGTTGATGGTGGCGCATCTTAGCGATATCGATCCGCAAATCACCAATCTCCAGCCGGTTCTAAAATCGCACTGGCTTACGATCCACGTCTCGGTAATCACCGCGAGCTACGGATTTTTGGGGCTTTGCATGCTACTTGGAATTTTCACCCTCGTGATGTTTTTATTCGATAAGAAAAACCCGGAGATCGCGCGCAATATCGCAGAGGCTACGCATATCAACGAAATGTCGATGATCCTAGGGCTTTGCTTGCTGACGGTCGGCAACTTCCTAGGCGGCGTGTGGGCGAACGAAAGCTGGGGGCGCTACTGGGGCTGGGATCCGAAGGAGACCTGGGCGCTCATTACGATTTTCATCTACGCGGTAGTCGTACATTTTAGGTTTATGCCTAAGCTCAATAATCAGTTCGCCTTTGCCGTAGCCTCGATGTTTGCGTATTTTAGCGTTATAATGACCTATTTCGGCGTAAATTTCTACCTAAGCGGAATGCACTCATACGCTAGCGGTGAGCGCATCCCAGTGCCGGGCTGGGCGTACGCGATGGTCGCTTCGATGGTGGCTCTTGCGATCGCGGCGTATTTTCGCTCGGGCAAATCGGCTAGGCTTTAGATAGGTGGGGCCCAAATTTCAGAATAATAATTTTGAAATTTCGCCCTGATTTTGCAGCTTGCCGAGGCTTTAGGGATTTATGAAATTTATCTTTAAATTTTGGCTAGGCTTTGAAATCCCGCGGAATTTTATAGAATTTTATGGCTCACGATTGCGCTAAATTTTGAAATTTTGCATCGCGACAGAATTTTTTGATGCTTGAAATTTTAAGACGTCGTAAAATTTTAATGATTTGGAATTTGCACCGCTATGGGATTTTAATGTTTTAAATTTTACTTCTAGTGGAATTTTTTCATACGACGGAAGCGCGACGTAATTTAGAATTTTAAAATTTCAGCTAGCGCACTAGCGTAAAATTCTGCCCTACTGCCGCCATGACCGAGCAGTGAAATTTTAAAATTTTAAATTCCTCGCCATGATAGAATATAATAGAATTTGAATTTATAAAATTTTAAGCCACGAAAACGCCTCGCCAGGCATTAAAATCATCTTAAAATATAATTTAGCTTGCAAGATTAAGCTAAATTTCTGCTTATAATCATATTGATTTAATCTTTATTTGGCTAAAATTGACACTTATCAATTTTTTAATTTGAAAGGATAAAGATGTCTGATCTAAAACAGGATAGACGAGGCTTTATCGGGCTTACTTTCGGCGCGGTTGCCGCTGTGGGTGGCGTTTTCGCACTCGTGGGGATGAAGAAATCGTGGGATCCGTTACCTAGCGTGCGCGCCGCCGGCGTCACTACGGTAGATTTAAGTCCGATCAAAGAGGGCGAGCTGTATCAAACGCAGTGGCGTAAAAAGCCGATTTTCGTGCTTAAAAAGACTGCCGATATGCCTAAAAACGATGCCCGTGACGTCGTCGTAGGGGATGCTAGATATACGCTTTGCATAGGGCTTTGCACGCATTTGGGCTGTATTCCTAGCTACAAGCCATCGACGCAACAATTCATCTGTGCATGTCATGGTGGGATTTTCGATGCTAACGGCGTAAACGTATTCGGTCCGCCGCCGCGCCCTATGGATATACCGCCCTTTAAAATCGACGGAACGAAACTCGTTTTAGGCGAAGAGGGCCCCGAATACCAAGCCCTAAAGCAGAAAGCATAGGAGGCGCAGATGGCACATATAAGAAAAGCTACGGGAGTTTGGGATTGGTTCGACCAAAGGCTCGCCGTAACGAAATTTTTCAAGGTGATGGTAAGCGAGTATTGGATTCCTAAAAATATCAGCTTCCTTTGGGCGATGGGCGTTATTTTGATGACGCTATTTATAGTTTTATTCGTTAGTGGACTAATGCTCGTGATGTATTACAAACCGGATGTAAATTTAGCATTTGATAGCGTAAATTTCACGATTATGAAAGAGGTCGAATACGGCTGGCTATGGCGACATATCCACGCAGTATCGGCATCGGTCGTATTTTTGATCCTATACATTCATACTTTAGTAGCTATTTATTACCGCTCGTATAAGCAAGGACGAGAGATGATTTGGGTAAGCGGAATGCTGCTTTTCATCATCTTTTCGGCGGAGGCTTTTAGCGGCTATATGCTTCCATGGGGGCAGATGAGCTACTGGGCAGCGATGGTTATTACGAATTTATTCGGCGGAATTCCAGTAGTTGGTGACGCGATAGTAGAGTGGATTCGCGGCGATTATGCTGTTAGTGATCCAACACTAACGCGATTTTTTATGCTTCATGTCTGTTTGCTACCTCTTGTAGTGGTTGCGGTGCTGGCAGTGCATTTTTATTCGCTTAGATTTCCGCATGTAAATAACCTAGACGGCGAGGAGATTGACTTTGAGCTCGAGGGCGAGAAGTATTTGGAAGGAAAAACTAGCGAAAGCAAGGTAATTCCGTTTTGGCCGGGCTTTTTGGCGAAGGATTTTTTCTATGTCAGTATCTTTATGATATTTTTCTTTTATCTGGTGGGCTTTCATTTCGATTTTGCGATGGATCCGATAAATTTCGAGCCGGCAAACAGCCTCAAAACCCCAACGCATATCTATCCGGAGTGGTACTTTCTCTGGGAGTATGAAATTCTGCGCGGATTTTACTTCGACGTAGGGCCGCTTAAGGCTGCCGACATCGGACTTATCGCCTTTGCCTTCGCTGGAGTTTCGCTGTTTTTTATCCCACTATTTGATCGCAGCAGCGTAGTAGCCCCCGCGCACAAAAACAAGGCGTTTTTCATTTGGTTTTGGGTTTTGGTAATCGACATGATCCTGCTTAGCCTTTTCGGCAAGCTCCCTGCAGACGGCGCGGAGCTTGGTATCGAAAATAAATACTGGGGCTTTGCTTTATCGATCATCTATATCGGATTGCTTGTCGTAGTACTTCCGCTAATTACAATCGCAGAAAGAAAGAGGGTCTAGCCATGAAAGAGATAAGAACCCTAATCTTGGTGCTTTTTTGTGTGGGAATTTTATACTGGTTTATCGAGCCTTATGCTCATACTAAGCTTAGCCCGCACACAGATCCGGTAAATTACGATTTTGCAGCAGGCGATACGGCTTTGGCCGCGCATAACGTAGCCGCAGCAGAAAGCGCTTTGGCCGCAGCAGAAAAGGGCGGAGATGAGACGATGATAAAAAATTCTAAAAAAGCCCTAGCCAGCGCGAAAGAGCAACAAGACAAAACGGTGCTTTTTTGGGACGAGATAAATAAAATAGATCTTAGTAAAGGTGATGCCGTGCGCGGCGCCGAGACCTTTACAAATGCAGGCTGCACCGCATGTCATGGAGTAAAAAGTGCAAATATCCCAGCTCCTATGGACGCAGCAAGCGCTAGTGCCGCATACGGCGTCAATCCGCCGGATCTTAGCAGCGCAGGCTATCTATACACCGATAAATTCTTAGCTGCGCTCATCAAAGATCCGATCATGGCTCTTAAGCTAGATCAGAAATTTGGCGACGAAAAGCCTTTTCCGATGCCCGGGTTTTTCGGTGCGGGCGGTGATCTAAATCAAGAGATCGCCGATATCGTAGCCTATCTAAAATCGCTCGCTCCTAGCGAGGATAAACTAATCGCCTCTGAGGCTGCTGCTAGCGGTATCAAGCAAGGCATTGAACTAGACGAAGCGCAGAAAAAATTCCTTTTAAGCAAGGCGGTTTTTGAGGATGCTTGTCTAAGATGCCACGACGTCAAATATGATAAGCTCTTTGCATCCAGCGACAAGGCTAGCTTGGCTGCGTATATGGGCTCGACGCCTCCTGATCTTTCGATGATGATCCGTTCTAAGGGCGCCAACTATCTGCACGAGTTTATCAATGATACGCAAAAGAAGCTTCCAGGCACTTCGATGCCGCGCGTAGGCTTGAACGAAAACGCTGAAGCCAAGGTCGTGGAATATTTAGCTGACGTAGGCGATAGCAAAAAAGCCGAGCGTGAAGCTACGACCATAAATATTATGATATATTTCTTGATCCTTTCTGTTTTTGCAGGTCTTTGGAAAAGCAAAATTTGGTCGAAACTTCATTAAAATTTTAGCAGTCGGAGTAAAATCCGACTGCAATTTAAAATTCCGCCATATCCTAAATTCTATTAAATTCCATCTATCAAAAAGCTCTTGCAATTGAGAATTTAGCCGCTTTCGTGCTTTATGATAACCGATTTTTTTATTACTTTTTAAGATTTTTCTACATATAATTGCCGCTCGATTTTGAAATTTAATGTATGAATTTAACTCAAGAAGGTTCAGATGAAATTTTTTAAATTTGCGGTTTTAGCTCTAATTTTTCCGCTTGCTATGCTTTTTGCGGATACGGATTATCGCGCCGAAGCAGCGACGATAAAAGAGAAATTTGCTCAAGCGATCAAGCTTTATGTCGATGGTAATAATTCTGAGGCTAGAAAGATAACTCAAGAGGCGTATTTTGGGCATTTCGAAAATCTAGAAGCTGGTATCCGCATAAATTTGGGACAGAAAAAATCCTACGATATGGAGAAGCAATTCGGCGATATCCGTAAAGCGATCAAAGCCGAAAAGCCTCTAAATGAGATCCAAGCGATGATCGATAATCTAAATCGCGAGATTGATGAGGTTCTGCCTGCGATCGAATCTGGTCATCGTCTCGTAGCCGAGTATCAAGACGGAGGCGACGGCAGCACTTCTGCGCCAGCCTCAGGCGGGAATTCCGCAGCATCCGGTACAACTTCGCCGTGGATGAGCGTCTATAAGGAATTTAAAACTGAGCTGGATAACGCTAAAGCTGCGTTTGATAAAAAAGACACTGCTGCGCTAAAAGCTGCGCTAAATCGCGCGAAATTTGATATCTACCGCAACGAACGCCTAGAGGAGGCAGTGCGAAAATATGTCTCATCTCAGACCGATCAATCAATCCAGCAAATTATCGGAAATCTCTTGCGCGAGGATGCGGATACAGACAAATCAAAATTTGACGAAGCGATAAACACTTTAGATAATCTAGCATTAAAAGCCGTAAATGATTTGCCGCAAGAAAGCTATTCCATAGCGCCACAGACTGCGTTAGCTCAAAGCGATACTAGCGAGGATGAGGGCAAGGATTTTACGCCGATTGTGCAAAATATCAAAGACAAAATGGCTAAGGTTTTGCAGCTTTATGAAAGCGGCAAGGTTGATGACGCGATCGACGAGAGTGGTAATATCTACTTTGATGAATACGAAGAGAGCGGCATGGAGAATATCGTCGGTGCTAAAAATACTCAGCTTAAGCTAGATACAGAAGCAAGTTTTAATAAAATTTCAGCTCTTATGCGCGCGGGCGCTTCCAAAGAGCAGATTGTAGCGGCGCAAAATAAGCTATTTGATCAGCTTACCCAAAGCCTAGAGCTAACGAAAAAATCAAGCAACTGGGATCTATTCTTATACGCGTTTATCATCATCTTGCGTGAAGGATTTGAAGCGCTCATTATCGTAGCCGCAGTCATCGCTCTACTTATAAAATCCGGCAACTCAAAGCACCTAAATATCGTTTACAGCGCTCTTGGCGTCGCAGTTGTGCTAAGTATCGCTACGGCTTACGGGCTGAATTATATCTTCGGTAGCGAAAATGCAGGACAAACGCGCGAAGTGATGGAGGGTGCGGTGATGTTAATCGCCGTGGTGCTGCTATTTTACGTGGGCTTTTGGCTTCTTTCAAATGCAAGCTCCAAAAAGTGGAGCGCCTATATCCAAGGTCAAATTTCAAACAGCCTAAGCTCTGGCGATAGCAAGATGCTTTGGTGGACGGTATTTTTAGCGGTTTATCGCGAGGGCGCAGAGACGGTGCTATTTTATCTGGCACTACTTTTCGATGCTAAAAGTCCAGCAGCTACCAGCATGGTAGCAGCAGGCTTTGTAGCTGGTCTAGCGGCTCTTATCATAGTTTATATCGTCATTAAAAAATTCTCGCTTAAAATTGCTATCAAGCCATTTTTCATCGCTACATCGGTCATCATATTTTATATGTCCGTCGTATTTGTGGGCAAGGGCGTGATGGAGCTAGTCGAGGGCAAGGTATTCGTGCCTACGGTAATAGACGGGCTTCCTACGATTACGTGGATCGGATTTTATCCTTACGTCCAGAGCCTCGTGCCGCAAGCGGTGATGATCGTGCTTCTAATCGTAGGAATTTTGATCTTAAAAAATAAGCAAAAAAACAAATCTTAATAAGGAGAGAAAAGATGAAAAAGATTTTTTCAGGTATGTTGGCGCTAAGTCTAGCCTCTGTTATAGCAATGGCGGGAGAGCATCCAATCGGCGAGCCGATTGAGCAAAATGGAATGGAGATCGCTGCTGTGTATCTTCAGCCTATCGATATGGAGCCTAAAGGCATCGATCTAGCTCCTAGCAAGGCAGATATCCACCTTGAGGCGGATATCCACGCCATTAAAGGCAACGCAAACGGATTTGGCGAGGGCGAGTGGATCCCTTACCTAAAGATCGCTTACGTGCTTAAAAACCTAGATACAGGTAAGATTCAAAAAGGAAATTTCATGCCGATGGTAGCTAGCGACGGCCCCCACTACGGTGCCAACATCAAGATGGTAAACGGTGTAGGCAACTACGAGCTAACCTATAACATCGAAAATCCAAGCGCCAACGGATTTGGCCGCCACGCAGATAAAGCGACCGGCGTAGGCAAATGGTGGGAGCCGTTCTCGGTTAAATACACCTTCCAATACACAGGCGCTCCTAAAGAGTAAATCGTAGCGGGCTCCGCCGAGTTCGTTTTCGGCGGAGCTCTAGCGGTATTAGGTTTAGCCGCGCTTTTTAAATTTAAGGCGGTTAAATTTAACTAGTTTAAATTTAATCGCTACGCCGCAACCAAAGCATATCGTTTTGCTTCAATGCGTTTAAGCTTACGAATGTTTTTAGCTGCGGCAAAATTTTAAAATTTAGCGCACCGCAAGGACGAGATAAAACCAAAGCAATAGCGAGGCGAAATTTCTCTTTGCGGGCGGCTCTTGACGCTGCAAATTTTTTGCAAGCGGATTTGAAATTTTAAAATTTACAAAATGGCGTAGGTTTTAAAATTTTAAAATTTAAGCAATTATAGGCGATTTACGCGCATTAGGCTCGATGAGGATTTTTGATGACGATATTTTTTTATCACGTTAGCTTGGCTCTGTTTCCGCTTGCATTTTTAAGCGCGTATCTGGGCGGAAGGCGCTTTATCAGCGCATCGTTTTTGCCCGCGCTTTTGGGAGCCGCATTCGGGGCGCTGTGCTTTAGCGCATTTGCGCGCTCGGCAAACGCCGATACAGGCAAGATTATATTTGACGCGCTCGCGCTCTTGGCGCTGTTAGCGCTGCTGCTCGCATTTAAGCTTAAACGCTTCTACCTAACAGCCGCGATTATTTTTGCTCTTGGCTGCGCGTATGGATTTGAATACCGCTTCATAGGGATGAATTTTAAAATTTTCTCCGGCGAGCTACTGGACAGCTTCAGCCTAACCAACCTCTTTATGGCGGTTTTAGGTGCGCTGGCGCTCATTTTATTCTATTTTATTTATCGCTCAGCTCTAGCGCGCGCGAGCAGAGGCGCAAAGCTAGTGTCGTTCGCTCTTGCGTGGGCGTTTGCCTTTATCGCTAAAATCGGCTTTTTAGGCCTTGATCTGCGCCAGGCAGACGCGCCCAAAGCGCTAGCTGCGAAGGGCTTTGAGGGGCTTTCAAACGCGATCGGCTCGTCCGAGTTTCTAAGCGTCATCGCTAAAATCATCCACTACAACAACTCCTATCTGACGCTAGCTCTTTGCCTTATAGCTACGCTAATTGCGCTACTTACGGTATTTCGTGCGCCAAGGCGAGTACCTCGCGAAGCGGACATTATAAAATTTAGAGAGGTTAAGGCGGGCAGATTTGCCATTTTTAGAGATTTTAGCTTGATCTTATCGCTTGGGGTTTTAATCAGCTTTTTGGGGCTTTATTATATCTTGGTCGCTTCAAAACCGCCTACGATCGATGAGCCTAAGATTATCGAGCCGCAAGGTGCGGAATTCATAATCGATGCAAACATCGTAAAGGACGGCAAGCTGCACCGCTTCGCCTACGTCACGGACGACGGACATAAGGTCAGATTTTTTCTATTAAACCGCTTCAGCGATAAATTTGCCCCTGTCGCGGTTTTTGACGCGTGCTCGATCTGCGGCGATATGGGCTATATCAAAAAAGGCGACGAGCTCATCTGTATCGCTTGCAATGTGCGTATCTTTTTGCCGAGCGTCGGCAAGCTTGGCGGCTGCAACCCAATCCCGCTAGATTATAAGCTAGAGGGGCAAAATATCGTCATCGCACTTAAGACGATCGAGGATGGCGCGTCCTATTTCTCGGAGATTGTGGATAAAAAGGTGATCGATCCGGTCAGTAGAAAAGAAATTTTAAACACCTCTAAATTTAGCTATCTTTACTACGGACGCACCTACTTTTTCGAAAGCGAAGCGAATGCAAACGCCTTCACCGCACACCCCGAGCGCTATGTAGATGAAAACGGCACGCTAAAGGAGCTTAAATAATGTTTTTACGCATCATCAAATCCTCCATTTTAAACTCCAAAGACAGCAAATTCTTAGCGTTTTTGACCATATTTTTATCGGTTTCGCTGATCGCTTGCATGCTAAATATCACGCTAAAAATCGGCGACGAGGTTGCTAAAGAGCTACGCAGCTACGGCTCAAATATCGTCGTGCTGCCGCGCTCGCAAAGCCTAAGTATTGAGATCGGTGGGCGTGAATACTCGCCGCTTAAAAACGATGATTTTTTAAAAGAGAGCGAGCTGCATAAGATCAAAGAAATTTTTTGGCGCAACAATATCACCGCCTTTGCGCCTTTTCTAACTACCCGCGCGGGAGATTACGACGTCGTAGGAACCTACTTTGAAAAGGATGTCGGCGTTAGCGACGAGCCCGATTTCAGATCGGGCGTGCGCTCGCTCTATCCATTTTGGAACGTAGAGGGGCAGTGGGTAAAGGACGGCGCCGATGACGAAGTGCTCGCAGGCGACGCACTGGGGCTAAAGATCGGCGATACGATAAAGCTTGGAGATTATGAGGTTAAGGTCGTAGGAATTTTGCACGGCGCGGAGGATGAAGCCAAAAAGCTGATCGCAAATTTATCACTAGTGCAAAAGCTAACGCACAAAGAAGGCCTGATCGCCAAGGCAGAAGTTAGCGCCATGACGATCCCGGAAGACGATCTGTCCGTAAAGGCAAGAAGGAGTCTCGATAATCTAGACGCCACAGAATACGACACCTGGTACTGCTCGGCATACGTAAGCTCTATCGCATATCAGATCACCGAGGAGTATCCAAACGCAAGCGCCAAGGCGGTGCTTAGCGTCAGCGAAGCTCAAAGCGGCATCACGAAAAAAATTCAAAATTTAATGGGTGTCGTAAGCATTCTATCGCTGCTAATCTCAAGCATCTGCATCACGAGCCTGCTAAGCAGCGAAATTTACAAGCGCAAAAAGGAGATCGGCTTGCTTAAGGCGCTGGGAGCGAGCAATTTTATGATCTATATCCAGTTTGCCGCCGAAATTTTTGTCATCTGCATACTTAGCTCGCTCGTGGGCGCAGTCGTGGGCTATGCGCTTAGCTGGGCGATCGCGTATCAAATTTTTGGCTCATTCATCGGCGTCTCGCTGATGGTCTTTCCGCTTAGCATCGTTTTTGGACTTCTTATTTGCATTATCGGCTCGATTCTACCGCTACGCGGAGTGATCAAGCTACTGCCTGCGGAGGTGCTTTATGGTAGGAAATAACGGCGCATTTTTTAGAGGCGCGATCTTTAAAAGTATCATCAACAGCGGCATTCGCAGCTTCGTGATTTTTGTCGCGATAATGCTAGGCAGCGCAGTTTGTGCGGCGTTCGTAAATATCTACGCCGACATCGATAAAAAGGTCGCCAGCGAGTTAAACAGCTACGGCGCAAATTTAATCGTAAGCCCTGCGAATTTAGAAAACTCCCATATGGACGAAGCGGCGCTCGATGCAAAATTTGCCAAAATTCCAGCTCTAAAAAGCGCGAATAAATACCTTTTCGGTAGCGCAAATTTAGGCGTAAACTCAGGCATCATCATGGGAGTAAATTTCTCCTCTCTGCGCGATACGATGCCGTTTTTGGATCTCAAAGAGGGCTCGTTTATCGGCGTGGATTTCGACGATAAAAACGCCCTCATCGGGCAGGATCTCGCCAAACTTTTGGGCGCGAAGCTCGGCGACAGTATCGAGATCACGCCGATCGGCTCAAACGAAACGAGCAAGGTAAAGATAAAAGGCATCGTCTATGACGGGCAGAAAGAGGACGGCATGCTGCTAATCTCGCTGCCGCTGGCGCAAAAAATTTTAAATCAGCCTGCGCAGGTAAATTACGCCGAAGCGATCGTAAGCGGCGATTTTAAGCAGCTTAGCGAAATTTCAAAAAGTCTAAGCGATGCGCAGATGAGCTTCGCGCCGATAGGCAAGGTATCCAAGACCCAGGGCATCATCTTAAACAAAATCAAGCTTTTGATGC
This sequence comes from uncultured Campylobacter sp., assembly GCA_963530195.1. Classification (GTDB taxonomy): domain Bacteria; phylum Campylobacterota; class Campylobacteria; order Campylobacterales; family Campylobacteraceae; genus Campylobacter_B. The sequence continues at coordinate 5,030 of CAUSCW010000027.1, read as the reverse complement.
TTCTTATCGGCATTACGATCCTTCTGATCACCTCGGTCTGCATCAACACGAGCCTTAGCTCGATCCTGCTTTCGCGCATCAAAGAGTTTGCGCTCATCCGCGCAATCGGCGCGAGCAAACAAAATTTGCTCCACCTGATCCTGAGCGAAATTTTAACCGTCTGCGTCGCAGGCTCGCTAGCAGGGGTCTTCGTGGGATACCTGCTCGCGATCTTGCTCGGGCATCTGATATTTTCAAGCAGCGTGGATTTTAGGCTGATTAGCCTCTTTGCGGCGGTCGCGCTGAGCCTGATTTTTGCGCTCGCGGCAAGCTACTATCCGATCAAAAAGGCGCTGAATCCAAATTTAGCGAATCTATTAAGGGAATGACATGGAAATTTTAAAATTTGAAGGCATCTGCAAATACTTCGGCGAGGTCAAGGCACTCGATAATATCAGCTTCGACGTTTTAAGCGGCGAGTGGGTCAGCATAATGGGTCCAAGCGGCAGCGGCAAGAGTACGCTAGTAAATATCTTAAGCCTGATGGACACCCCCACCGCGGGCAGATATATCCTGGGCGGAGCCGACGCGAGCGCGCTAAATGACGAGCAAATTTTAGAATTTCGCCGCAAAAAGATCGGTCTCGTGTTTCAGCAGTTTCACCTAATTCCTTACCTAACGGCCGTCGAAAACGTCATGCTAAATCAATACTACCACAGCTGCGTGGACGAGGACAGCGCCAAGGCAGCACTTGAGAAAGTAGGGCTCGGGCACCGCATCACGCACCGCCCTAGCGAGCTTAGCGGCGGCGAGCAGCAGCGCGTCTGCATCGCTCGCGCACTCATCAATGACCCCGATATTATCATCGCCGATGAACCTACGGGCAACCTCGACGAGGCCAACGAGCGCGTGGTTTTGCAACTCTTTCAGACGCTTCGCAGCGAGGGCAAGACGCTGCTTTTGGTCACGCACAACGAAGAGCTCGGCAAATTTGCCGACAAAGTGGTGCGCCTAAGACACGGCAAGCTCGATCGAATAGAGCTTTTGGATCAAAGCACGATGAAGCACAATCTCGGCTCGCAGGATAAAATTTCAGATCGCGATCCAAACAAAAGCGCTTCGCAAAGCCCTAGCGCCGAAGCTGCGAGCGAGCAAAATCCCGCCTCGCAAAGCTCTGGCGGCGAAGATCAAGGCGCTAAAAATTTAAGCGACCAAAATTCCGATACCGAAAATTCGGGCGCGCAGAATTCCGATGTGTAAAATTTAACTCGCATGATGAAAAATGAAGCTACGTTAAAATTTAAAAATTTCACCGCCCGCCCGCGCTATTTTCGGGTTCACTTAAGGCTCGCGCGAGCAGGTGCGGCTCTTTGCTACGCACGTCCCGCCGAAGCTGCTTGCCTAGAAAGATCAAGCGCCGTTGCGAAGCCTAGCGGAGTGGGTAAAAATTTAAAAAGTCTAAATTTAAAAAGTCTAAATTTTAAAAACCGAAACGCTACGGGCGCGGATCGCGATATGCGCTTCAGCCCAGATCGAGACATAAATTTCAACGCATACCGCGATATAAATTCTAGCGCAGATAGCGACATGTGTCACGGCATAAATTCTAATGCGAATAGCGCCGTAAATTTTAAAATTTCAAACGCAAATTTAAAGGCCGATTTAGCGCGCCCGAAGGTGGGTTTTAGATGATAAAATTTTTAAATTTAAAAGTTGCTGCCGCCGTGTTCGCGCTACTGCTCGCAGGCTGCGACGGATGGAAGCACCATCTAAGCAGCGACGGCGCCTCGCTCGCCTCCAAGTTCGACCCCTCTGAGCGCACGCTAAAGATCGAGGGCAACGACAAGCCGTTCGTGCTGTTTTTCTACACTAGCAGTTGCGGCGCGTGCAAAGCCCAAGTGCCCGCGCTAAACGAGCTGCAAGCTAGCGGCGATGCGATGATCATCGGCGTTTTGGGCGACGGCAAGGGGCTAGAAGCAGATGCCGCGGCCGCTCGCGAAAAGGGGATAAAATTCCCAAGCGTCAGCGGCGCAAGCTCGGTGAAATACTTTGAAACCATCGTAGGCGGCATTTTCGGCACTCCTACGTCGGTGATCTACGATAAAAACGGCAGAGCGGTCAAAAAACTCATCGGCCTCTACCCCAAATCCGCCTTCGAAACGCAGCTGAAGCTTATGAATTAACGAGCGGAATTTGATACAGCCGAATTTACGGCACCAGCCTGCAATACCCACTAAAATAACACTTTGAGTTTAAAATTTCTTTCAACTTGCAGATGCCTTTGCGTTTAAATTTCAAAATTTAGGCGCGCAGCGGATTTAAGTATTCGCCGAGTTTTGCTAAAATTAGCTTTGTCATTAAGCTACTTAAAGGACTAAAAAGCGGCAATATTAAAATATAAAGGATACTTCAGTGAGTAAAAAATCCCTTGCTTTAGGCGCTGCGATACTTTCCGGCGCGCTAAGCCTAAACGCCGAGGCTGCGGCGACGCAGAGCGCGCAAATAGATCTGAAATTTAACGCCGCAAATTTTACGCAAGAAAGTGTGATCGTAGGCGGCAAAAAGATAAAATTCCGCGCCTACAAAAGCATAATCTACGTCGCAAAACCCGTAAGCACGCACTATCAGAGCATGAATATCTTCATCCCGCAGCAATATTTCGAGGGGCGCAAGAGCGGTAAATTTGACGCCGCGAGCGCGCCGATATTTTTGCCAAACGGCGTGGGCGGCTACATGCCGGGCGAAGCGGGCGAGGTCAAAATAGACGAAAGCGGCAAGCCAAACGCGATCGCTACGGCGCTTTCGCGCGGTTACGTCGTAGCCGCTCCCGCAGCGCGCGGACGCACGCTAAAAGGCGCAAACGGCGATTATATCGGCAAGGCGCCCGCAGCAATCATCGATCTAAAGGCAGCCGTGCGGTATCTGAAATTTAACGACGCGGCGATGCCGGGGGACGCGAACAAAATCATCTCAAACGGCACGAGCGCGGGAGGAGCGCTCTCGGCGCTTTTAGGCGCGAGCGGGGACGAGGCCGCGTACGAGCCGTATCTGCAGGAGCTGGGCGCTACAAAGGCGAGCGATAAAATTTACGCGGCGTCCGTATACTGCCCGATCGCAAATCTTAAGCACGCGGACGCGGCGTATGAGTGGATGTTCGGCGCGCAGAGCGAATATGAAAAGATGGATTTTAGCGGCCTTGATGCGGCGGGATTTAACGAGCGCGGCGAAAATTCTAGCGGCGCTGAAAAAAATTCCAAAAAAGGCGCAAATCAAATCGCTGCAAAGTCCGCGCGCAAGGTGCTAAGCGGCAAACTAAGCGCAGCGCAGATTAAAATTTCAGACGAGCTAAAGGCGCAATTCCCGACCTATCTGAACTCGCTAAGCTTAAAGGACGGAGGCGGCCGCGCGCTAAGCCTGGATAAAAATGGCGACGGCAGCTTCAAAGATTACATAAACGCGCTCATATCGGCCTCTTTTGCTAATTTTGCGGCGAAAAATCCGCGCGCGAAGGCGCCCCTATACCTCGCTGCAAAGATCAAGGACGACGCATCGCAATCGCATATGCTTTTTTGGGGCTACGCGACCTCCGAGCCGCGCGCCAAGACCCCGCCCGCATTTGACGGCTTCGCGCTTGAAAATCCCGAAAACGAGCTGTTCGGCGGCGCTAAATTTAACGCGGCGCATTTTACGGATTTTAGCGCGATGAATGACCCCGCCAAAGGGGTGCTAATCGCAGGTGCCCAGTTCGTAGAGATGATGGATGCGATGAGCTTCGTACGCAACGAAAACGGCGCGAAGCATTACCGCATCCGGCACGGCGCGAGCGATCGCGATACCGCGCTTGCGATCCCTGCTATTTTGGCGCTTAGCTTGCAAAACGCAGGTAAGAACGTCGATTTTGCGGTGCCTTGGGGGCAAGGACACGGCGGCGATTACGATCTGGAGGAGCTTTTTGACTGGATCGACGAAATAGTCGCGCAGTAGGCTTAACGGGCAAAATTTTACTTTGGATTTAGAATTTTGCGCAGCTCTGCCGTAAAATTTTATCGCCCAAACACTCTCTAGCGGATACGCCAAGCGGCGTAAAATTTCGCTGCAAAATTCTATCGCGTCAAAATTTTAGCGTCGCCGTAATAAGCGCAACGGTTTGAAATTTTGCAGCTAGCATTCAAAAAAATTCATAGAATTTTATCGCGACAAAACGGCGCGAATTAAAATTTTATCGGCCGCGACGATTTATAGTTCGAGCTTTTAACGCGATCTGCGCTAAAATTTCGGCGCAATCAAATTCTGCGGGCTAAATTTAAAGACCGAAGTATGCGATAAAATTTCGCGGCGTTTATGCACTTCCAATCGCAGGCGTTTAAACACGCGAGTATCGTGCATGAGCGCGCATTCGGCACGCGAGCGATTAAAATCCGCCAAAATGAACGCAAAAACTCAAAGAAGCACGGTAAGCAGGCTAAATTTAAGGCGTGCATTCGCGATCTCTCGCGGAGCCCAAGCCCACTTTTGCTATCCTATTATTCGACTTACTTCAATAATCCACCGACACCCAAAAAGCGCCGTTTAGAGTCTGTATCTTTGCGCCGTGTATATAAATTTCATAATTTAACGCCACTTTTGAACGAGCTTAGCCTATTTAAAGATCAGCACGCCGCATCAGGATCGTTTCCTAAACCTGGTGCGCCGTCATATCTTTGCGGCGGCGCAATTCGGCGCTAAATTTAACGCTAGCTAGCATTGCGCCGCCTTTAGCTCGCGTGCGGCAAGCGCTCTATCTATGGCAACGCAGCTTCGGCATTAAATTTAAACGCGCTGTCTTTGCGCCGCTTCTCTAGCTCGCATGCGGCGGGCACCGCCTGCGATGACGCCAAAATGCAAGCCGCTTTTTGCCGCGCTGCGCCGCGAAAAAGCTTTTAAAATTTTAACGCCCTAGCCTTTCGCGATCTCGTAAAAACCGTCTTTAAAAACGACCTTGCCAGCATCCACCAAACGCTTTAAAAGCTGCGCGCTCGCTTCGTCAAACATCGCTTCCACGTCGCTAGTGC
>CAUSCW010000026.1:0-25475 GCA_963530195.1 uncultured Campylobacter sp. | reverse complement strand
AGATTGACAGCGCGGCAAATTCCAAGAATGCTCGCCTAGACGGGCAAAATTCTATCGCGGCAAATTTTATTAATGCCAAGATTGGCGGGCAAAATTTTGCTGCGTCAAATTTTTCGACGAGCCCTGCGGACGCTACGCTAAGTGCAGATTTGGCGCGAAATAGCGGCAGTTGCGCGCAGAAAGACGAAATTTTAACCCAAAACGATGAAGCTTCACTCGGGGACGATGAAATTTCACCGCAAGGCAGTAAAAATCCGGCTCAAGGCGGCAAAATTTTAGCTAGCGATGACAAAATTTCACTGCAAGACGGCGAAATTTTACCTCAAAGCGAAGCCGAGCCGCAGCAGGGCGATAAAATTCCACCCAAGCACGCAGAGGGTGAAATTTCACCTCAAAGCCAAAACAATCAAATTTTACGGCCAAGTCAAAGCGATAAAATTTCACCGCCAAGCGGCGAGAGCGTGTTTTCGGATCTGCCGAGCACCTACGTGCCGTTTCGCAACGGCGTGTTTTTGAGCATCGCCGCCGCGCTCGCCGAGAAGGAGCGCTGCGACGCGATCTTCATCGGCGTGGTGCAGGAGGACAGTAGCGGCTACCCCGACTGCAGCGCGGGCTTCATCGGCGCGTTTGAGCGAGCGCTTGAGCTGGGCACGAGCCGCGACTTTCATCCGCGCATCAAAACCCCGCTCGTGCACCTTAGCAAGGCGCAGATTGTCTCGTTAGCGCTTAAAATCGGCGTACCGCTAGAGCTTACGTGGAGCTGCTACGAGCGCGAGGACGCTGCGTGCGGGCTTTGCGACAGCTGCTTGCTGCGGCTTAAAGGCTTTGCGGGCGCCTGCGCGAAGGATAAAATCCCCTATGCGATAGAAGTTTAGGTACACCGCGGCGAAATTTACCGAGCCCGCATAGCTCGGCGTGTCATTGCAGCACCTGATATACGCGGGTTTTGAATGCGTAGCGCCATATGATTTGCGGCTAGATTTAAACGTGCGGCGGCCTGCACTTTGGCGCGCGCCGAGCTGTGGCTGTAAATTTAAACTGCGCTTCGGAATTTGAAAAATTTTAATGCGAGCGTTGCATGCGGTTTGAGGCGAAAATCAATTATAAATTTAACCCTACGATATATTTATTAGCGCATAGGCGGATATAAACATATCGTAGTATAATCCGAGAATTAAATTTTAAGGAGGAGAGAATGGCGTTTGAAAATGCTATCATCACTAAAAAGGATGATGAAAAGTACGGGTTGAGTAAAATTTTTTATCAATATAGTCCGTATTATGAAGAACTACCTAGAAATTTTGTTGTTGATAGACAAAAAGATATTTGGTTTCTTTTAATTAAAAGACTACCAAATGAAGGGTATGATTATGGTTATGGGAGCAAAAAGCTATGGAGGCTTTATATTCAAGGAAATAATTTAGATATTCTTTTGGACTACGAATATGATCAAGAAGTGGATGGACGCAAATTTCAAAGGGTGTGGAAAATTATCGAGGTAAATGTTATAAATTCTATTATTCCAGATAATGAAGTTATTAAAATATTGAGAGATATTTTGATTGATTTTAAATTTAGACCAGGCTGGGAGGATAAGGATGATTTTAGTGTAGCGTTAATAGATGTAAGAAAGGAAAAATAAAATGGCATTCGTAGCAGAATATATCTCTAAAGAGGATATTGAGAAATATGGCGTTATTGACATAGTAAATAGCTCCAGGGCAAATTTTGGTGAACTTCCATTGGGCGATCAACGTATAGAGCAGCTTGATTGGGTTATCGATAGGCAGAGGGATATTTGGTTTATCTTTGTGTGTGATCCGCACTTACCGGATCCGCGAGATGGATTTACGGGTGAGGAGATTTATATTTTATGTTATAAAGGCAATGTTATTGAGCTTGATATAAGGCGAATTTATGACGAAACCACAAGTAAAATGCTAGTCGATAATCCATTTTTTATAAAATATAAGCTAGAAAATATAAATTCTAGTATTGACGGAATTTCATTGGACGAGCTTTATAAAATTTTAAAGGAAGCTCTAACGGAATATGGTAATCGCGGTATTGATGGTAGAGAAAATTTACCAAAAGAACACGAAGTCGTAACTTTCCTGCACGATTAAGAAAGTGCAAAAAATGACAAGCTAACAAAACTGATCAAAATTTAGCAGACATTGCAAGCAGCGAGGGTGTGCAACGGTAGCGGCACCGATGACGGTGCGAGCATGAAAGAGATTTAACAAAACGTGGCGCTAGCCTTAAACGCGATATGTAAATTCAAAGCGAAATTTATCCAAAACCTAACCGTGAGCGAGCGCGAGATAAAATTTTACTCAAACGCCCAATGCGCGAGAATTCGCTAGCGGGCGCAGACTATTTGTAAATTTTAAAATTTCACTCAAATGCCGAGCGTAGATTTAGATGTGGAACTATTTTCAGTTCTGCGGGTGCCGTGAACTCTTTTTTACGCAGCTTTTCTATCGCTGCGCGCGCGATCATAGCGGCATTGTCGGAGCAAAATTTCATCGGCGCGAAAAGTATCTCGCAGCCCGCCCGCTCGCACAGATCCGTTAGAAGTCCGCGCAGGTGCAGATTTGCGCTCGCTCCGCCCACGACGCCGAAGCGCGCAAAGCGGCGCAGCTCAAAGATCCGCTGCAATTTATCCAGTATGTGCGCGCACGCCGCGTCCTCAAAGCAGCGCGCCAGATCGCGCATCGCCCGCTCATCCAGCTCGCCCGCCTCTTTTAGCTTCTCTATCTGCACGCGCACGGCGTTTTTAAGCCCCGAAAAGCTATACTCCAGCCGCCTGTCGCCCTTTAGCGGCACGGGCAGCTCAAACCGCGGCTCGCCGCCTTTTGCGAGCTCCTCGATGAGTGCGCCGCCCGGATAGCCGAGCCCCAGCATCTTTGCGACCTTATCGAAGCTCTCGCCGAAGCTGTCGTCGCCGGTGGTCGCTAAAATTTCGATACCCCCCGCCGCGTCGATATCCAAAACCATCGTATGCCCGCCGCTAACGAGCAAAACGCCCATCGGAAATCGCGCCTCGCGGCCTAAAAACAGCGAGTAGACGTGGCCTATGAGATGATTTACGCCGATGAGCGGCAAATTTAGCGCGAGCGCGAGCGCTTTTGCCATATTTACGCCGCCGATCAGGCTCACGCTAAGCCCCGGGGTATTGGTCGCTGCGACGGCGCTAAGCTCGCCAAAATAGGGCTTTGCGCGCTGCAAAATCTGCGGCAGCGCCTCAGTATGCAGTCTCGCGGCAAGCTCGGGCACGACGCCGCCGTATCTGGCGTGATCGGCCTCCTGGCTTATTTTTTCGTAAAATTTCAGCTCGAAACTACGCTCGTCCATTACCGCGACCGAGCTGTCGTCGCAGCTGCTTTCAATAGCAAGTATCACACAAAATCCTTAAAATTTTTTCGCTCATTATACTCAAAAATCGGCTCTGCGGCGCAGATGAAATTTTAAAATTTAAAGCGGCGCGCCCTAAATTTTTGTCTTTGTCGCGGCATGTTCGCGCTCGCGGGGAAAATTTTAAAATGCGCCGTTCGGCTCAGTGCGCTAACGGAATTAAATTTAAAACGCGTCGCCGCGCATCTTGCTCCCACACCGCGGTTTGCCGAGCCGCATTGTATCGCCGAGCCCAGCCGCGGTATGCCGCTTCTTTGCGGTACGAACTTGGCGTGACTGCTCTATCAAAACATATCGCGCAACGGACGAGTGCGACTGAAGCGTTAAATTTAAAGCGCCGCCCTTTTGGTTACGAGATAATTTGCGAAACGAAAAATTTTAAAGGGCTCTTGCCGCGCTCGTAAAATTTAACTCCGCATCGGCATGCCGTCGCGGCATATCGTCGATACGCGGCGCGCAGCACCTGTTGCCGTGTCGTGCACTGCGCATCCTTGCTTCCGTGTCGCAGTTTGCCTGCCGCGGCGGGTAAAATTTTAAACAGATAAAATTTTGGCAGTTGAAATTTAGCGGGTAAATTTAAAAAGGCCTTTGGATTTAAAGCTCCAAAGGCCGTTACGATTAAATTTAGCGGTAAATTTAAAGGCTAAATTTCGGGCTCCTGTTTTTTCTCGCCGCTTGGAATCGCCGTGTCGTACCAATCAAGCTTGCGCGTAAAATACATAACGAGCGAAATTACCGCGAAGATCATCAGACTTCCCATCAATAGGGCGTAGTCTTCGGAATTTAAGATGACATAGAGGATCGCGTAAGAAACGAGCTGAACGCAAGTGATGAAAACGCCCCAGCGCGCGCCTTTAAAAATCGCGCTCGCGTAGAAAAATACTATCGCGCTTACCGCGATCGCCGAGATAGCGTAGCTGATCGCAAAGCCGATGTGTTCGGAGAGCGAGAGCACAAGCAGGTAGAAAACGACGTCCTCAAGTCCTATTAATAGGTATTGGATCGGATGGATGCGCTCGTGAGTATAAACCTCGCACAAAAAGATCGCTAAAAATGGTACCGCTAAGAATAACAGCGCGTAATCCGTGCAGCGTTTAATCAGCGAGTAGTTATTCACGGGCTCGATGAAGCCGATGCTTACGGCATCATTTCTATCGTCGTAACTGCGCCGGCTCGTCATCGCAATCTGCGTGTCTTGATCTGCTAGCCACGCAGGAGCAATGCCTGCGGCTAAGCCTGTAACTTCCCACGAAGCTTTAAAGCCGCTAGCGCTTACCTCGCGCGATTTGGCGATAAAGCCGCCGCCAAAGCTAGGCGATGCCCAAGTAGAGCTAATTTCAAAACGGCTATTTTGTGCGATCGGAGCTAGATGAAGCGCCTCGCCGCCTTGGATTTTAAGCGTGCCGCTGATGCTAAAATCAGACGACAGCGCGGAAGCGGGGAGCTTGTAGATTAGGCTTCGATCGAAAATTTTAGCCTCGGTGTTGCCGTGATATTGCTTGAGCTCCGTGCCATTTAAATTTAGGCTAGGGAAGGCGGTGAAGGATTTTTGATCGCCGACTCCAAGCACCAGCACGGCTTCGTCGAAATTTAGCTTTGAGGGATCGACGCCGAGCTCGGTATAGTTTATCGCCTCAAAGTCCGCTTTTAGCGCGAAGTCGCCGTTATATATCGGAACGCGAAAAATCCCGCGCTTTAAATAGGTGGGGTCGATCTGCGCTGCGAGGGAGTAGTTTTTAGGTACGATGATGAAATTTTTTTCTACGCGCCTTTTTACGAGCTCGTTGTTGCTTTTGTCTATCGCTTCGATTATCTCTGCGTAGGGCACTACGATCGCAAGGCCCTGGATTTGCAGCTCACCACCCACCGGCGTGAGGATCGAATCCTGCGCGAGCTGCTTGGTTTCGGAGCGGGAGTAGGTGAGGTTATCAATAAAGCTTAGCGGGATTAGCAGCAGCAAAAGCAGCACTAAAACTATGAACGGTTTCGTCCAAAACGCGCCACGAATGGCGTTTTTAGTAGAATTTAACAAAGGCTCTCCTTTTAAGTAGAATTTAAAACGGAATTTTAACGATGAAGAGTAAACGGACGGCGCTTGAAGTGGGAGGAATTTTATAAATTCTAAACGAACTTCGGATGTGAAGCACTGCGGATATCGCTTTGAATTTTGGGAATTCCGCTGCACGCTAGAATTTCATTGCAAATGAGAATTTTGCTATTCGTAGAAATTTTATGAGAAAATTTCTGTTAGTAGAATTTAAAAATTTAAAAGCTTGAAATTCTAAGTCCAAAAATTTCAAATTTCCAAAGTCCTAGGAATTTTGAAATTTCAAGGGCTTTGAATTTTTAAAATTTCGCCGCTTTAGCGTGCAAAATTTCGTGCGGTCGTCTCGCGTAAGTTTTAAAATTTATACGCCACGCTTAACTTGAAATTTCGTCCCGGCTCCCAGTCAATAGCGTTTGAATCTCCGGTGAAATCGGCGCTGCGCTGCGAGTGCGACGCGTAGGCTTTATCAAAGAGATTGTAAACGCCCGCGTTGATCTCAAGCCCTTTAAATCGCCCGCTATCCGGAGCGTAGGTGACGTATAGATCGTGAACCGCGTAACTAGGCACTTTTGTTTTTTCGTCGCTATTTGCGGAGGCTACGTTTTTGGAGTTGAAAAAGAGCAAGTTATAGCCCAGCAGTAGATCCGCCGCAGAGATTGCGTATTCGGCATTGAAGGTGTATTTATCGCCATAGTCGCGGTAGCCGATGATGTTTGAGCTTAGATAGCCCGCGCCGCTGCGCACGCGGTCTTTATATTCTACGTGCTGGTGGGTGTAACCCGCAGCAAGACTTAAATCATCTAATATTAATCTTGCGTAAAGCTCGACGCCGTCAATGTCCGCACCGCCTGCATTAGCCCTGCATAAGGTGCCCTGCGCGCCTCCCGGGCAGCCGACGATTCCGCCCGCTGCATTGTTATCTACGATGAGATTTTTATATTCCGTCCTGAAATATTTTGCGGTTAGGCTTACCGAGGAATTCGCTCCTAGCTCGCTTTTGTAGCGACCGCCTATTTCGTAGGCGTTGCCCGTAGTGGCTTTTAAATTTTCGTTAGCCATCCAGCTTAGTGGTCTGCCGCGGCTAGTACCCGCAGCCATCATGCTCTCCATTACGTCAGGTCCTCTAAATACTCGCGCATAGCTCGCAAACGCCCCAAATCCTGCGCCGATCTCGTAATCAAGCGCTAAAGCAGGGCTTACTTCGTCAAATTTATATTTGTAGCTAGAGATATTAGCACCTCTGCCGTTGTAAGTCTTTAGCTCGTGCCTTTCGTAGCGCACGCCAGGAGTTACCGTAAGCCCGCCGTAGCGCATAGCATCCTCGATATAAAAGCTATAATTATCGACCTTCTCGGGGCGTAGATTGCCGGGCTTAACGTAGTTTTCGGAGCGGTAGTAATCAAAGCCATAACGCAACGTATGAGCCAGATCGCCCGTTTCAAATTTACTCTTAGCGCCGATTTTGCCGCCTTTGGTCTCGACGCCCCATTTTACGTTCGTCGAAGTCGATCCGATGCGTTGATGCTTGGTGTAATATCCCGTGATGTCGAGCTCTAGCAGGTCGCTTGGATTATACGTGTATTTGATCGTGTGTGTATCGCGCTCGTATTTGCGGTTATCCAGCTGCCCGTTTAGCCATGAGCCGAATTCCGGGCGCAAAGGATACAAGCCTTTATACTGCATATGCTCGGTAGATAGCGAAATTTTATGAAAATCCAAAAAGCTATAGCCCGCTTTTAATAAATAATTTATATCGTTGCCATCGCCGCCCGTAGGCTTACCGTTGCCCGATTCGCCGAAGCCGTATCCGTAGTGCTTAAACGCAGCAAGCATATCTAGGCTATCAAACGCTTTGCCGTAGAGCATCGCACTTTGCGAATAGCCTTCGTTATTGCTCGTATAGCCCACTTTGAGCTTGGCGCCGATATCCTGACCGTCCTCAAGCATGTCAGAAGCGTCTACCGTCCTGAAGGCAACTGAGCCGCCCAAAGCGCCCGAGCCGTTCACGACTGAGCGCGCGCCTACATCGACCTCTACGGCTTTGATAAGATCAGGATCGATTAGTAAATCGGCGTTGTGATGAAAGGTATTGCCGTTTTGCTTCGCGCCGTCAATCGTGATATTTAGACCGCGATCGCTCACGCCGCGCATATAAATTTTTTGATTCATGCCGTTGGTGCCGCCCACATAAACGCCTGGGATGTCGCGAAATACATCTTTGATGAGCGTAGCGTTGCGAGTCTTGATTTTGATATCATCCACGGTGCTAGGCGTGCTAGAATCGCTAGTAACTTCGATTACGCCCAGGCTTTGCCTATTTGAATCTTTGCTTTTGGATACGTCCGTAGCGCTTGATTTCTCGTCTGCTTGTGCGCTTAAGCAAAGAACCGCGCACAAAGACAAAGCCAGATGAAATTTTTTCATACGAAACCCCTAAATGATAAGTAAGATTAAAAAACGTGAAATAGTATAAAATTAATCCTTTATTTTATATTAATTATCAAGACGTTTTAAAATCATTAAAATTCTATCACCGAATGCTTTATTATCATTAAATAAAGCTAAATGATAAAATATAATTTAAATATCGATCATCAAAATTTTAGTAAAAATTAAATCTATTTTTGATAAAATCGCTCATTTTTTTGGCAAGGCGCTTTGCTGAATTTATAAAAATTTTTAAAATTTTTAAGGAGAGCTTATGGGCATTATGGAATTTTTGGCGCATTACGTGGATTACATTATCTTTGCGATCCTCGGATTTATGAGCTTTTTAGTTGTGTGGTTTACTATCGAAAGGCTGCTTTTTTATTCGAAGGTTAAGGCGAGCGATTACAAAAGCAAGGCGCTATATGAAGAGGCTCTGACAAAAAATTTAACGACGCTTTATATTGTTTATTCAAATGCTCCGTACATCGGTCTTTTAGGTACTGTCATCGGCATTATGATCACATTTTTTGATATGAGTACTGCAAGCGGTATCGATACCAAGGCTATCATGCAAGGTCTCTCGCTTGCCCTTAAAGCTACGGCTACGGGTCTAGTAGTCGCCGTGCCTACGCTTATCATCTACAATGGCTTTGTTCGCAAGGTAGATGTGCTTCTAAACCGCTACGATGAGGTTAAATAAATGAGCATTCCTAGACGAGACGGGCTAAATATCGTCCCGTTCATTGACATTATGCTGGTGCTGTTAGCGATCGTGCTTAGTGTCTCGACTTTCATTGCGCAGGGGCATATCAAGGTAAATCTTCCATCTTCTTCAAGCTCGCAAAACCCGCAAGAGGATAAAAAAGTTACCATTAAAGTGGATAGCGAATCTAAAATTTACCTAGACGATATTGCAATAAGCGAGGATGAGCTTGAGAAAAAAATTGCCACGCTCGATAAAAACGATCTTGTCGTGCTAAAAAACGATAAAGACTCGAAATTTTCCTCTTTCATTTCGATAATGGATGTCCTAAAAAAGGCGGGCCATGAAAAATTTGCGATCGTGACCGAAAAAGAGCAATGAATAAAGATAGCGCAGTAGGTTTCATCGTATCTTTGGTGCTGCATTGCATCATTGCTGTGGGTGTTTTTGCTCTTTTATCGTCGGCACCGAAGCCGCCTAGCATGCCCGATATGATAGCTTTTTCTATCGATAGCATAATGGATGAGGCCAAGCAGGGCGATATCTCCGATGAGCCCAATATCCCGCCTCCTTCCGATCAGTCCGAACCGGATCCTGAGCCAGAGCCCACTCCGCCCGAGCCCGAGCCCGAGCCCGAACCGGAACCAACTCCGCCTGAGCCGGAACCGATACCGGAGCCCGAGCCGATTCCTGAACCGCAGCCTATACCAGAGCCTGTAGTCGAAAAACCAAAACCGGTCGAAAAGCCTAAGCCAAAGCCGGCAGAAAAACCAAAACCGATCGAAAAACCGAAGCCTAAAAAAGAGCATAAAGTTCAAAGCAGCGATAGGAATTTAACGGCGAAATTTGACCCCACAAAGCCTATTTCGCTAGGTAGCGGCGGGGGCGGTGGCTCCAGTAGCGCAGGCGGCGGTAGCGACGCTATAACAAGCCGCGGCGATCCTAGCAATAGCGATGTCGGCAAGAAAATTTTCGCCATCATTTCTCGCTATGCGCAGTCGCACTACCCTAAAAATGCGCAACGTATGCGTAAAATCGGCGTCGTAGGCGTGCACTTTACATATACGGCAAGCGGAGACGTTAAAGGTCTTCGCGTTACGTCTTCCTCGAAAGTCGATTCGCTTGATGAGGGCGCGTTAAGCGCGGTCGAGCGCACCAAAGGTAGCTTTCCAAAGGTCGAAAAGGATATGGAATTTAACTTTAGCATAAAATATACGCTAAATTTTAACTAGCCTTAAAGATTCTACTAAAAACCCTTGCCTGGGCGGTAAAATTTTAAAATTTTACCGCTCTTGCCGCTTTATATTAGCTCACAAAATTCCATCTTGGCAAAGTGAAATTTTAAAATTTACTGCTCTTGCTGCCGCTTCTACTGCTCCGCCGCATGAGCTTTTATAAACGGATTGGCGCCGTGAAATTTAAAATTTAAACGGAGAAAATTATGTCTTTTCAAATTTAGCCAAGCAAGCATCTTAAAGCGTTAAAATTTTAAATTTAAGCTGCGAAATTGCTAGGAAATTCCACTGATTTTAATGGAATTTTTACTATAATTTCGTATGAAATTTAAAAGATTAAAGGAAATTTATGATAGACGTTTACGACTTGGCGGTGATCGGCGGCGGTCCTTGCGGCATCGCTTCCGTAGTAGAAGCCAAAAGAAACGGGCTTGCGCACGTGCTTCTGCTCGAAAAAGGCGACAACCACTCTCAAACGATTAGGCAGTTTTACAAAGATAAAAAGCGCGTCGATAAAGAATATAAGGGCTTTGATAGCGAGACGCGCGGATCTATTTCGTTTGAAACCGGCACGAAAGAGAGCGTGCTAAATTATTTCGACGAGCTCTTAGATAGCGACGAAATCGATACGAATTTCAAAAGTGAGGTCGAAAAGATCGAAAAGCACGCAGATGAGTTTTATATCACGACTAGCTCGGCTGGATACCGCGCGCGCAACGTCATCGTCGCAATTGGCAGGATGGGCAAGCCCAATAAGCCCGCTTATAAAATTCCGCCTTCAATCACGCAACGGGTAAATTTCAATCTTGATAAATGTACGATTAATGAAAAAATTCTAGTCGTCGGAGGCGGTAACTCAGCTGCGGAATACGCTATAGCGCTATGTAAAACCAATGTCGTGACGCTTTGCTATCGCAAGGCTAAATTTACCCGCCTAAACGAGACGAACGAAAGCGACGTAATGCGCGAGACCAAATACGGCAACATCATCTTGCGCTTAGGTATCGATATAGAGGCTCTTGAGAATGAAAACGGCAAGGTGCTGGTGAAATTTGATAGTGGCACCGAGCTCGTGTTTGACCGCGTGATATACGCGATCGGCGGCACGAGCCCGATTGATTTTCTTAAAAAATGCGGCATTGCATACGACGAAAACGGCGTGCCGATTGTGGATGAAAATCTCCAGACTGCCACTAGTGGGCTTTACGTGGGCGGAGATCTCATCAGCAGAAGCGGCGGATCGATCGTGGTGGCGATAAATCACGCCCATACCATCATCAAAAACATTCGCAGATGAGGCTTTATCAGCCAAAAAAAGGCTATCGCTACACGAGCGATACGATTTTTTTGTGGAATTTTATAAGAAGCTCAGGCGTGCGTCAAGCTGACGTAGCATTGCAAAATGGCTCTTGGGCGCTGGGCTGTGGCGCGGAATTTAAAGACGCGACAGATGGAGGCTTTAATGCAAAATTTTGCTCTGCGGATTATGCAGGTGGCGAAGCGGAATTTTGCGCCGAGGATTGCGCTTTTAGCAAAGAAGAGTCGTATGCCGCTAACCATAGCGCGGAGAATGATCGCGATTTTGGAGGTAAGGGCTGTGCTGAACTTCAGGCGGAATTTAAAAAGGAATTTCAAGCGGAATTTCAGGAGAAATTTCAAAGCGAGCGCTATAAAAATTCCTATTTTCAAAACGACGAAGCCTGGCATACTTTAAAGCCTGATATCGCAAGCGGTGAAAATTTTAAAATTTGTGACGAGCAAATCGCGCAGCCTTTAGAATCTAAAAAGACGCACGATAAAGATTTCGCGAGCAAATTTAAAGGCGCCAAGGTGCGCGAGGATTTTACTGCGGAGTGCTTGCGTGACGACTGGTTTGCAGTTTGCGATGAGCGTAGTTTAAAAAGCGCGCTAAATCCGCGAGCGATATACGGCGACGTGCTGGATGTGGGCGCAGGATGTGGAATTTTAGGGCTTTTGCTAAAACGCGATTTTAAAAGCATCAATCTAAGCTTGCTAGAAATTCAAGAGCGAAATTTAGAAATCTTAAGGCTAAATTCTTTGCAAAACGATCTGCCTGCCGAGATTTTGCACGCGGATTTCGCGGAGTTTAAAAGCAAAAAGCGTTTTGACTTTATCGTCTCAAATCCGCCTTTTTATCGAGAGCGCATTTCGCTTAGCAAAGAGCCTCATATGGCGCTTAGTAAGAGCGCAGCAAGCCTTAGCCTACGGGATTTCGTGCGATCTGCGAATGCTCATCTTAAGCCTGGCGGTACGCTTATTTTTTGCTACGAGGCGGGCAAGCTAGCTAAAATTTGCGAGCTTTTGGGCGAGTTTAGGCTAAATTTGACGAGGCTTGGTTTTGTCTATCCCGACATTTCAAAGCCCGCTAAGCTCGCGCTTTTGCAGGCTCGTAAGAACTCGCGCTCGCCCTGTGAGATCACCCTTCCGATCTACGCTAGCGCGCACGGAAGGCGCACCGCACAAGCCCACGCGATCTACAAAAGCGCAGATCTTACGAGCGTGGATTATGAGTGAGTTTGGCTTTAGCTTCGATGCGAGCGCGTGCGAGCGCTGCGGCGGCAAGTGCTGCACGGGAGAGAGCGGCTACATCTGGATAGATGAGAGCGAGATTGCAGCTCTAGCGGTAAAATTTAAAATTTCGCCCGCAAGGATTAAAGAAATTTATTTACAAAAAATAGGCGCTAGATTTAGCGTAAAAGAAAAGCCCTTTGAAGGCGGCTTAGCGTGCGTGTTTTTTGACGAGACGCAGCGCAACTGCGGGATCTACGAGCTGCGTCCGAAGCAATGCCGTAGCTTCCCGTTTTGGGAATATTTTAAAACGCATACTAAAGAATTGGAGGAAGAATGTATCGGGGTAAGGTTTTAAGCGGAATTTTAATCGCGGCAATGATTTTAGCGCCGCAGTATCTAAGTGCGGAGAGTGGGACGAATGCTGCAGCAGCGAAGCAGTCCGTTACGGATAAAAAGGCGTCTGATCGAAATTCCAGCATTGGCACAAAAAACGGTACAAAAGATGCAATTAAAAAGAGCTTGATAAATCGCGGCGTAAGCGCCAAAAGTATAACCAAAGAAAAGCTAAATCACGCGATGCGAGCGCAAGAGGACGCCGAGTTAAATTTCGATTTGCTTACAGCTTTGGAGCTACTGCATAAAGATCCCGTCGCATCGATGTTTTTATACGAAAAGGCATACAATAAAACGGGCTCGTCCGTTTATTTGTTAGAGGCGCTAAAGACTGCTTTTGCGATCAAAGATCGTAAAAATACGGCGCGCTATTTAAAGCTCGGCGAAAAAAGTCTAAGCTCAGACTCTGAGTATCTGCGAGTAAAGATCGGCTACTACTTAGGCATTAAAGATAATCTAAACGCCAATACCGCTGCTCTTAAGCTAGTCACCGTGGATCCCGTTTCGCGTAGTTACGCGATCTTAGCGGCGACATATTATGCGATGGAGAATTTTACTTTAGCCAAAACCTACTTCGAAAAAGCCTATGAGCTAGACAAAACCGACGAAAATCTCATCAGATTATGCGACGTGCTGCTAAATAAACTCGATGATTCGGACGGAGCGATTCGCATCATCGAGACGCACAGGCGCATCTACGGCTGCGCCCAGGGTATGGCGTGCGAGCTGCTAGCCGATGTGTATCGCGCGAATAAGCGTTATTTGGATGTCGCTAAGATCGATGAAGCGCTGTATGAAGCCAAAGGGGATAATAAATTCTTGGACGATATGATAGCGATTTATTACTACTCAAACGACTTTGATAAAATAATCGAGCTTTTGAAGAAATACGACTACAAGCGCGAGCTTCTAATCGATGCCTACGCGCATAAAAAAGACTATAAAACCGCGATTAAAATGGCACGCGATGAGTTTATGAAGACCAAAAATTACGACTTTTTGGCGATCGAGGCGATCTACGAATATGAAAGTGCGGGCAAAAGCGTGGACGCTAAAACCCTGTCTAGCGTAGTGGCAAAATTTGAAAATATCGCGCCGCAGCTTAAAGACCCCGTGCACCTAAACTACTACGGCTACATCCTAATAGATCACGATTTGGACGTTCGCAAAGGCATCGAGCTCGTCCGCCGCGCCCTGCAAAAAGACCCCGACTCGCCGTATTATCTGGACTCGCTTGCCTGGGGATACTACAAGCTTGGCGAATGCGACAAGGCTAAAAATGAAATGGCTAAGATCAAAGACGCAGAATTTTTTAATTCCCCCGAAGGCAAAGAGCATTTGGAGGCGATCGATGCGTGCGCCGCTGGCACAGGCGTAGCGCCGCAGAATTCTATATCGCAAAACCCCACTACGATAAAAGGCTCCGCACCGAAAGATCAGGCGCCGCAAAGCCCGGCAATAAAAACTCCTGCGCCTGATTCCATAAAATCTACGGCGCCCGAAAGCTCTGTGTTAGATTCCGCACGTCCGAGCTCCGCTGCAACGCGTGATTTAACGCCAAAAGACTCCGCTTCGCAAAATTCTGCCGGGTCTGCAAATTCCGCGATTCAAAACCAGACACCAAATTCCGCGGCTTCTGAAAATTTTGCGACGCCTATAAATTCCGCCGCGCAGAATTCTGCCTCGTCAAGACAAAATTCCGTATCGAGGCAGGATTTTATGCCAGAGCAAAATTCTACGTCGAAAGAGCCCACCGGCTCTAAAATCCAGACACCAAAGCAGTAGCGATGATTTTGGATGAAATTTTAAAACGCACTCGCGAGGATCTCGCGCTTCGCAAAGAAAAGCTGCCCGAGGATCTGCTCGGCCGCTCGCTAAGCGCCAATCCCTACGAGCCGCGTGACGTTATAAAGGCACTTAGAAGCGATGAGAAGGACCCGCTTCGCATCATCGCCGAGATCAAAAAGGCAAGTCCGAGCAAGGGGATTATCCGCGAGGATTTTGAGCCGCTAAGCCTTGCCGTGGAGTACGAAAATGCAGGTGCGAGCGCCTTTTCGGTGCTAACCGAGCCGCATTATTTCAGAGGCGATTTGGAGTTTATCCCGCAGATCCGCCGCTACACTCGCACGCCCATTTTGCGCAAGGATTTCATCGTCGATCGCTATCAGATTCTCGAGGCGCTGGTTTACGGCGCGGATTTTATCCTGCTGATCGCCAAAGCTCTGGAAGGCAAACAGCTAAGAGAGCTGCTCGAGTTTGCCCGCAGGCTGGGACTTCAGGCGCTGTGCGAGATCCACGATAAGGATGATCTGAAAAAGGCGGTCTTTGCAGGCGCCGATATTATCGGCATCAATCATCGAAATTTAGAGACTTTCGAGGTCGATACGAGCTTGAGTGAGCGACTAATCCCGCTGATTCCAAACGGCAAGATCATCGTCGCCGAAAGCGGCCTGCACTCGCACGAGCAGCTTAAAAGTCTGCACGAGGCGGGCGTCGATGCGTTTTTGATCGGCGAGCATTTTATGCGCCAAAATGACGTCGGCGCGGCGTTGCGCGAGATAAAGCTCGGCGCGGGCGGCTAAATTTAAACTCGTTTGTTTGATCGCGCAAGCTTAAACCCGAAGCGAGCGGTTAAATTTAGCGCCGCGGCGCAATTTAATATCGCACATCCCATAAGTATCCGCGCTGCGCTTTGGTGTCGTGAGTTCATTATCGTGTGCGCTGCGCGAGCGGTTGCGGAGCGAGGTTTAAATTTGCGCTTCGCATAGCTTCGGCAGACCGAAGTTGCGCTTGCGAAATTTGACTGCTTAGGATTGCGCGTTTGCCGTAATGCCCTATATGTCGTACGCTTACGCAAGCCTGGTCTCGGCGATTATATACGGCGCCGTAAATTTAATCTTAGCTCGCGATCTAAGCCGCCTCGGCTGCGATACGCCGCGATTGAGCGGAGCTGCACCGTAGTTGTGCTGCAATCGCACCGCGTATAAAATTTATCGCGCGCCATACCGGCGATCGCCTAAGATTTGTTATAATGCGCCGCGCAAACGACTGCGTAGATTTGATATCGTATGCCGTGCAAGCATCCACGCTGCGCTTTGGCATCGCGAGCTTATTATCGCACGCCGCGCAAACGGCTACGGTGCGGACTTAGACGCTATGTTTGCCGCGCGATGAGTGTCCGTCAAATGCGCACCAATGCCCGCCGCGGGTTTCGATCCGCAGAGTGCGTATTGCGCCGAAGCGCCCCGCGATTGCAAAGCATGTCGCGCCTGCCGCGCGCATAACTTTGCGCCGTTTGAGCAAGCGCGAGCTGTGTAAATAAAATTTTATGAAATTTAGAAGTTTTAAATTCCAAATTTCATAGAATTTTGCGAAACGCAAATTTTAAAATTCCATAGAATTTTGGAATTTCGGAAAGGAAAAGAGATGGATTATCTTTGCGCCCCTTGGCGAAGCGAGTATTTTACCGAAAAAAGAAGCGGCTGTCCCTTCTGCGACGCGGCGGCGGATGCGGCGTTCGACGATCGCAACGGCGTGCTTTTTCGCGCGCAGCACTGCTTTGGGGTGATGAACCTCTACCCCTACAGCCCGGGCGCATTTATGGTCATACCTTACGAGCACGTCGATAATATCGAGTGCCTTAGCGATGATGCGTGGGCGGAGATGAGCCGCTACGTGCGCGCCGGAGTGGGGATTTTAAAGCGCACATTGGGCGCAAACGGCGTAAATATCGGCATGAACCTAGGCGCTGCTGCGGGTGCTGGTATCGCCGAGCATGTGCACTATCATCTCGTGCCGCGGTGGCAGCGCGATACTAATTTCATCACGACGATCGCAAACGTCCGCGTAAACGGCGTTTCGTTCGCCCCGCTTTTTGAGAAGCTCAAGGCGGCATTTGTAGAATTAAATTTAAAGGAGAGATAATGGTTAGCGTAGAGCAGGCGATCGAGGATCTGAAAAACGGCAAGATGCTCGTTATGGTCGATGACATCGATCGCGAGAACGAAGGCGATTTGGTGTTTGCGAGCACATTTAGCAGCGCACAGAAGGTAAATTTCGCGATCACGCACGCCCGCGGAGTGCTGTGCGTGGCGCTTAGCCCACAGATTGCGCAGCAGCTAGATCTAAATTTGATGGTCGATAAAAACACTTCGAGCCACGAGACCGCCTTCACCGTCACGATCGACGCAAAGGGCGCCAAGACGGGCGTAAGCGCGTATGAGCGCAATATGACGATCGAGCTGATGTCGCGCGTGGGCGCTCGCGCGGATGATTTCGTCCGCCCGGGGCATATTTTCCCGCTAATCGCCAAAAGCGGCGGCGTGCTCGCTCGCACGGGCCACACCGAGGGTTCTACGGATCTGTGCCGCTTGGCGGGGCTTTCGCAAAGCGCCGTGATCTGCGAGATCGTCAAAGACGACGGGGATATGGCGCGCAGGGACGATCTGGAAAAATTCTGCGCGCAGCACGATATCAATATGATCTCGGTCGCGCAGATCGTGCAGTACCGCCTAAAACACGAAACTCTCGTTAAATTTAGCGAGCCAAAAAGCGCTATGCTGTGCGGCGAGGCGGCGAAATTTTACGACGTGAGCGATCACGAGGGCAACGAGCACCGCGCATATATTTTCGGCGAGCTGGAAAAGAGCGCGCAGACGAACGTGAAATTTCATAAAATTTCAAGCGATCTGGAATTTTTAAGCGATATGAAATTTAACGACTTCATGCGCGATCTGGACGTTTTGCGCAAAGAGGGCGGCGTGCTTTTGATGCTAAAATCCGCGCAAAATCGCACCGATTTTAAGAGCTTCGGTATCGGAGCGCAAATTTTAGCGTATCTGGGCGTGAGAAAAATCAAAATTTTAAGCAAGAGCGAGCCGAAAGACTACGCGGGGCTTAGCGGATTCGGGATCGACATAGTTTGATAGCTCACATCGATTTGGACAGCTTCTTCGTCTCTGTAGCAAGGCTTGCCGATCCCACGCTTGCGGGCAAAAAGATCGCGGTCGTCGGAGGCGGCGACGAGGAGATTTTCGGCGGCAAGAGCGAGCTTGGCAGCGTGATTTTAAGCGCGAGCTATGAGGCCAGAGCGGACGGCGTGCACTCGGCTCAGCCCGTAAAACAGGCGCTTGCTCTGTGCCCACAGCTCATTTTGGTGCGCGCCAGACATGGCGAATACCGAAAAATTTCACGCGAAATTTATGAGTTTTTACTAAGCTTTACGCCCGAGATCGAAAAATTTAGCATCGACGAGTTTTTTCTAAATTTACGCGGTACGGCTTACGATGCGGACGCGCTGGGCTTTGCCGCGTTTTTACAAAGCGAGATTATGCGCCGCTTTAGCCTTCCGTGCAGCGTAGGCCTTAGCGAAGCAAAACTTATCGCAAAGCTCGCCACTAGCCTTGCCAAGCCCTTCGGCGTGCGGCAAATTTTAAAATCGCAAATCGCGTGCGAGCTATCCGCCGTGCCGGTAGCGAAATTCCCCGGCATCGGCAAGGCGGCGCAAAAAACGCTCGGCAAATACGGCATCATAAGCTTCGGCGACGCGCTAGGGCATAGAGAAATTTTTGAAAAGATGGGCGCAAACGGCAGGAAAATTTTCGCAGCCCTTAGCGGCGAGGATGAGGGCGAGGTCGTCTCAAAGCGCGAGCGCAAGAGTATCGGCTTTGGGCGTAGCTTCGCGCCGTGCGCCGATCGAGACGAGCTGCGGCGTAAAATTTTAATTTTGGCGCGCCATTTGGCGGGCGAAGTGCTCGCAAGGGAGCTAAAGCCTGCGACATATGATCTAAAGATCCGCTACAAATCGCGCGAGGAGTTTTCGCACCAGATCAGCCAGGATAGGGCGTTTAGTCTAAGCTTGCTGAGCGAGACCGCGCTTGAGCTGTTTAGGCTCTGCGACGTGAAAAAAGGCGCGCAGATAATCCACGTAGCGCTAAATCTTTCAAATTTTAGCGGCAAATCGGGCAGCTCGCTGCTTTTTGGCGAGATCGATAAAAAGCAGCAGAGCTTAGATCGATCTTTAAGCAGGATTTGGGAAAAATTCGGCATCGAAAAGCTAAAAAAAGCGAGCGAAATTTGATTAAATTTAAAGGAAAAAGATGAAATTAGGCGAGCTATATTCGGTGATCTGCATAATCTTTGCGACGAATTTCAGGGGCGTGATAGATGAGCGGAAGTTGCGCGGCTTGGGCAAAAACTGGATCATCGTAAATAAAAATATCGAGAACAAAAACGGCCATGAGCTTTGGCAAAAGGTGCAGGGCGAGGACTATACGGCGCTAGAGCGCGATTTTGAGGCGCTAAAAGAGACGTTTGAGATGGACTTTTTCAAGCTCATAAGCGAAAGCGAAGTGGAGCTGTTTTATGACAAATGCCGCTTTAAAAAGCCTTTTGCGGAGCTTAAAAGCGCTCATGCGGCCAATATGCTGGCGCTGCTTGCCATGATTTTTAAGCAAAACACGGACGCGAAATCGCATAAAATTTTGACGCTTTATCTGGCGCAATTTATCATTCCTAGCTTTTCCGCGCTTGCTACGCACGTGCAGATAAACGCCAAAAGCAGCTATTACAAGGCGCTCGGGTGGTTTTTGGCGGATTTTTGCCGCGTGGTGAAAGAGACGCTGGGGCTTAGAATTTAGAACGCGCGCTCGGTGTTTTTGCGCGTTCGGCACAGAAAAGCGCTATGTAGAGATAAGTCTGGAGCTTGCTTTCGGGATTTCTTGCGCTGTAGCCGGTACAGCCCCTGCGGGCGCGATAAGCTAAGAAAGACAGGCGAATTTTATCTGCATATTTGCGCGGATGCAAAGTAGCTGCCTTGCTGTTTTGTGCGTCGGCGTTTGTCGTATCGCGCGTAGTTTTTGAATTCTGCGCAGCATTCGGTATTTTGCGCGCACTGCGAGTTTTGCTCGGCGTCCGGCGCTCTCATTTTGCGCCGCCTGTATTAGGGTGCTGCGTGCTTTATCCGCGTCGCGTCGTTTTGCGCTTTGGCGTCTTGCGTGTCGCTTTGTGTGTCGTCTGGCATAGTCGTTCGGAATTTTACGTGTGGCGCCTTACGCCCCATCTGGCGTCGTCGCTTGAAATTTCATGCGAGGTGGTCTGTGCATCGTTTGACGCTATCGCTAGGATTCGCGTCTTACGCGTTTCGCGCGTGCGATTGAGCGTTCGAAAACTAGGTTTGGCGCCTAGCACTTGCGTCGCTTTGCGTCTTTTACCGAGCGTGCATCACGCAGCGTCTGATGCGCGCCGTTAAATTTTAAAATTTAAAACAAAGGAAAAATTTGAATTACTGGAACGAAATTTACGCCCACTTTGACCCCGTGGCATTCAGCGCGTTTGGCATAAACGTGCACTGGTACGGCATTATGTATGTTTTGGCGCTACTTACGGCGCTATTTATCGCCAAGTATTTCGTGCGCAAAGACGGCCTTGACTTTAGCGATAAGATGCTAGATCGCTACTTTATCTGGGTCGAGGTGGGCGTCATTTTGGGCGCGCGACTTGGATACATCGCGATCTATTCGGGCGAGGCGGCGTGGTATTTCAGCCATCCGTGGCAAATTTTTAACCCCTTTCATAACGGCGAGTTCGTGGGCATTCGCGGCATGAGCTATCACGGCGCGGTCGTCGGATTCGTGATTGCGACGGTTTGGTTTTGCAAAAAATTTAAAACCGATATGTGGGCGCTGCTCGATCTCGTGGCACTTAGCGTGCCGCTTGGATATTTTTTCGGGCGCGTGGGGAATTTTTTAAATCAGGAGCTTTTTGGGCGCGAGACGAGCGAGCCGTGGGGGATTTTAGTAGGCGGCACGTTGCGCCATCCAAGCCAGCTTTATGAGGCGGTTTTGGAAGGGCTGGTAATTTTCGTGATTTTATTTTTCTACCGTAAATTTAAGAAATTTAACGGCGAGCTGATATGTTTGTACGCGATGCTATATACGGCGTTTAGATTTTTTGTAGAATTTTTTAGGCAGCCGGACGACGGGCTTGGGTTTATATTTTTAAATTTATCGATGGGGCAAATTTTATCTTTGGTGATGTTTTTGATAGCAGTTTTCTTAAAGCAGTCTTTGAAGAAAAAACTAATTTGCAGAAATTAAATTAATCTAAAGTTAAAAAGTAATATAATCTCTTTACAAAAATGTAAATTTTCGTTTAGCGGGGATTTATAATCATCTTTTTTAAGGAGAACCTATGCTAGGTCGCATTGAAGGTTTTACGGGCAGATCCATAGACGGCAAAAAAAGCCGCATTATGGCTTTGCAAGACGTGGCGCAAAGCATCAGCGGGCTGATTTTGGCCTGTTTTATGCTGTGTCATATGATATTTACCGGCACGATTTTGATCGGTAAGGGCGCGTTCGAGGGCGTCGTACATTTCGCCGAACCGGGCGGAATTTATTTCGTTACAAACATCGTCGCTTTCGTGATTTTCGTGATTTTCGTAGTTCACGCGTTTTTGGCGATGAGAAAATTTCCGGCCAACTACGCCGCTTACAGGGCGTTTAAAGCGCACAAAATGCGAATGAAGCATTGCGATACAACGCTTTGGTGGTTTCAGTTTTGGACGGGATTTTTCCTATTTTTCTTTGCGGCGGCTCATATTTTAATGATCGTATTCGGTCCGAAAATTACTGCAGATCTTGCTATCGCTCGCTTCGGACAGCTTCATCTATTTTATTTCGTTTTATTGATTTTCGTAGTAACTCACGCTAGCATCGGAATTTATAGATTATATATGAAATGGATCAGCATAGACGGCACGAAGGCGGAAATTCAAAGGAAAAGAGCCCTCATCAAAAAGACGGTTTTTATCGTTTGGGGCGCATTTTTCTTGCTTTCGATAATCGCCGATTTCAAATGGTTAAGTTTAGAATAGGGAGCTTGGGATGAATGTAATATATTGCGATTCTTTAGTTATTGGCGGCGGTTTGGCGGGCTTAAGAGCTGCGATTGCTACCGGCGAGAAGGGGCTTAGCACTATCGTTTTGAGCCTGATCCCCGTTAAGCGCTCGCACTCTGCGGCAGCTCAAGGCGGCATGCAGGCGTCTCTGGGAAATTCCAAAATGAGCGAGGGCGATAATGAGGACGTGCACTTTGCCGATACGGTAAAAGGAAGCGACTGGGGCTGCGATCAGGATGTTGCTAGGATGTTTGCGCAAACGGCGCCTAAGGCGATCCGCGAGCTTGCGGGCTGGGGCGTTCCTTGGACCAGGATTACTAGAGGCGAGCGAAGTGCTATTATCAACGCTCAAAAAACCACGATCAGCGAAAAAGATGAGGTTCACGGACTTATTCACAGCCGCGACTTCGGCGGTACGAAAAAATGGCGAACCTGCTATACCGCCGATGCTACGGGACATACGATGCTTTTTGCCGTTGCGAACGAAGCGTTAAAGCATAACGTAGATATTCATGATAGGAAAGAAGCGATCGCGCTAATTCACGCAAACAACCGCTGCTACGGCGCAATCGTGCGCGATTTGGTTACCGGCGAGCTGATCGCATACGTCTCAAAGGGTACGCTAATCGCTACAGGCGGCTACGGCAGAGTTTATAAACACACCACAAACGCCGTCGTTTGCGAGGGCATCGGCGCAGCTATCGCGCTTGAGACGGGGGTCGCGCAGCTTGGAAATATGGAAGCGGTGCAGTTTCACCCGACCCCTATCGTTCCGAGCGGAATTTTGCTTACCGAGGGTTGCCGCGGCGACGGCGGAATTTTACGCGATGTGGACGGCTACCGCTTTATGCCGGATTATGAGCCCGAGAAAAAGGAGCTTGCTAGCCGCGACGTCGTAAGCCGCCGCATAATGGAGCATATCCGCGCGGGCAAGGGGGTAAAGAGCCCTTACGGCGAGCACGTTTGGCTTGACATATCGATCCTTGGACGCGAGCATATCGAGAAAAATTTACGCGACGTGCAAGAAATTTGCGAAATTTTCAACGGCATCGATCCTGCCGACACCGAGGTAATAACCGACGAGCAGGGCAGGAAGCGCGGCAAGGGCTGGGCTCCGATCCTTCCTATGCAGCATTACTCGATGGGTGGCATCAAAACAAAAGCTACGGGCGAGAGCCCGACTTTGGCAGGACTATTTAGCGCGGGCGAGGCTGCATGCTGGGATATGCACGGCTTTAACCGCTTAGGCGGAAATTCCGTCGCCGAAACCGTCGTCGCAGGAATGATCGTGGGCGAGTATTTTGCGGAGTATTGCCAAGGACACGACGTCGATATCAATACGCACGATATAGAAAAATTCGTAGACAAAGAGCAAAACTACATGAAAAGCCTGCTTGAAAAAGAGGGTAAATTTAACGTATTCGAGATCAAAAACAAGATGAAAGACGTGATGTGGGAACACTGCGCGATCTTCCGCACCGGCGAGGGATTAGCCAAAGCCGTAAAAGAGCTCGAGGAGCTTTACAAGCAGTCCTTGGACGTCAAAGTAAGCAATAAAGAGCTTTTCGGAAATCCTGAGCTTGAGGAGGCTTACCGCGTGCCGAAGATGTTAAAGCTCGCGCTTTGTATCGCAAAGGGCGCGCTCGATCGTACCGAAAGCCGCGGCGCGCACTTCCGCGAGGACTATCCGAAACGCGACGATCTAAACTGGCTAAAACGAACGCTTGCCAGCTGGAAGGAGGGCGATACTATGCCTACTCTAAGCTACGAGCCGCTTGATATTATGAAGATGGAGATGCCGCCTGCGTTCCGCGGATACGGCGCCAAAGGCAATATTATCGAGCATCCGGACAGCGCCGTGCGCCAAAAAGAGGTCGATGAAATTCGCGAGAAAATGCAAGCCGAGGGCAAAGGCAGATATGAAATTCAAGAGGCATTGATGCATTATGAATTGCAGCCAAAATACAAAGCACCTAACGAAAGAGCAGGTATAGGATATGAGTAGAAAAATAACAATAAAGGCATTTAAGTATAATCCGCTAAGCAAAATTTCAAAGCCGCACTTCGCTACTTACGAGCTCGAAGAGACCGACGGAATGACGCTTTTTATCGCACTTAACGTGATTCGTGAGAAATTTGATCCAGAGCTAAGCTTCGACTTCGTTTGCCGCGCGGGTATCTGCGGTAGCTGCGGTATGCTAGTAAACGGCAAGCCGAGCCTTGCGTGCCGCACGCTTACTAAGGACTATCCGGACGGCGTGATCGAGCTTATGCCGCTTCCGGTTTTAAAGCTGTTAAAAGACCTCAGCGTCGATACCGGCAACTGGATGAACGCGATGAGCAAACGCGTAGAGAGCTGGATCCACACCGATCACGAGACCGACATCTCCAAGCTTGAAGAGAAAGTCGAGCCGGAGGTCGCGCAGGAGGTTTTCGAGCTGGATCGCTGCATCGAGTGCGGCATCTGCGTGGCGAGCTGCGGTACCGCGATAATGCGAAAGGATTTCATCGGCGCCGTCGGTATCAACCGCATAGCGCGCTTTCAGATCGATGCGCTGGATAAACGCAGCGACGAGGATTTTTACGAACTAATCGGCGATGATGACGGAGTATTCGGCTGTATGACGCTGCTAGGCTGCGAGGACAACTGTCCTAAGCACCTTCCGCTTCAAAGTAAAATCGCATATGTTCGCCGCAAGCTTGCCGCTCAGGGCAAATGCGGCTGCGGCAAATAAAATTTAAGCGGGTTCTTCCCGCTTAAATTTATCTTCCAATTTTATAAATTTTACCTCGATAGACAAATTCCAAAATGCTTGAGCCAGACAAGCGAAGTGGCTTTAAATTTAATACTATCCCAAGCGATAAAGAAGTAAAATACGAAATCGCTTAAGATCGCTAGCGAGGGATAAGGATGAACGAAGCAAGGCTCGAAGAGCTAAAGAAAATTCTAAACGAACGGCATCAAAATGTGGAGCAGAGCTCTGGGAATAGTTTTAATCTTGAAAGCTTAAAATGCCCGATTCAAATAAACGGAATCTGGAACTAAAAAATTGTCTAGAAATTCCAATATAAATATGAATACCCATTGTAAAAAAGAGTTAATAATAAAGGATTTTAGTGCTTTAATAGGTTTTTGCCAATTTTGTATATTAATATTGATCATAATACTTTCTCAAACAGGAATATTGTCTAATTTTGGTATTGAAAAATTTTCCGAATCAGAAGATTCTTATTTTTTCATTATTTTTTGCACTATTATTCCATTTATTAGAATTATTGAGCGTGATAAACCATTTAATAGGCGCTTTATAATTTTTAACGAAAAATTTATTTCGGTAGAAGTCGAAGGAATAAAAATCTTCCGAATAAATCTAGATGAAATTATTAAGATATCTAAAAATATGGATACTAGGACTTCTACACCAGAATATTTTCCAATTTCAAAAGAACTCTTCTATTTCTGTATATTTGCTACTATAATAACAATGATCTTATTTGTTTTTAAAGACTTTATAGTTGTATTTATATTGTTGGCCACAATATTCATTCTTCCAAAGAATTTAATTTGTACTGTAATTGGCGGCTTGGAAGCAAACAAAATATATGATCGTTTGGCAATATATTCTAAAGATGGCATCATAATAAATATTTTTATAAATTCTAATAAAAATTATTCGGAATTAAAGAGATACTTTTTATTACATAAGAGTATTAATATAGATAATGTTAGAAAAGAATTTATGATATTTCACAAGGAATCTAAACATGTATAAGAGAGAATTAAATACGTAAATTGAGCTTGATCGCGCAGAAAAATAAT
>CAUSCW010000025.1:0-25802 GCA_963530195.1 uncultured Campylobacter sp. | reverse complement strand
CCTTAATGCTAGGTGGGTTTTGCATATTTTCAAGTAATATTTTCTTTGCTTTTTGAACTGTTTTTATGTCATTTTCATCAAGACTAAGCGTATTTTCAGGCTCATTAAATTTATAAAAACTTTTATAAAGCATCTCTAAAATTTTACTTTCCATAAAAATTTCGCGCATTTTGCCGTCGTATATCGCGGCATTTTCGAGCTCTTTGAGGATGATATTTTGCACGGCGCTTGTTTTAAATTTCTTCATGCAAACGGCCTGATCTAAATTCAAATTTTTTAAAATTCCCAGCTCATTTGCAAAAGCGGTGCTAAGCGCTATGCATGAGCTTTTATAGTGTTTATTTTCAAGCTCGTGAACGCCACGCAATTTGCTTTGCATAGTTCCGAGCCAAAACTCACCTTTATTCAAAACGAATTGATCTTTATCCGATCTGAAGCAGATAGGATTTTCGCCCGTATTGAAAAATAAAAATGAATAGCGGCTACCTCGCTCGTGGCGATGCAAAAGAAAATCTCTGCAAATTATATCGCTGCTATAATATCCTATCTCTCCGCCCGTATAAAAAGAGCTAAAGTCGAATTTTATACTTTCGCTTTCAAGCTCGGTTTTGTTATACCCACATTGCTTGGACGGCTCAATGTCGTTAGATATTTTTTGTAAAAAATCATCTAAACTTATCTCTTTACTCATCTTATCCCTTTAGCGTTTAAAAAAATCCCTCTACCGTTTAGTATTTCTTGATAATGCATATCTTATTATAGTAAAATGAGTTTAAATTTTAATAAGAAAAGGGGCGTTTGTGCACGTAATATATAAATTATCGCTGATCACTGCTATAGCGACAGCTGGAATATCGAGCGAGATAGAAAAACAGGACAAAAGCGTAAATTTGGGTGAAATTACCGTAGTCAGTGCTACGGGCTATCGGCAAAATATCCAAGACGCACCCGCTTCTATCTCCGTTCTTACGCAAAAAGAGATACGAAAGCGCAACTACCAAGATATCTCCGCAATGGTAGAGGACTTGCCGAGTGCCTTTACCGCAACGCTAGGTGCTGCATCTAGAAAAGGCATAAGCCTAAGAGGCCTATCTCAAAAATATACAAAAATTTTAATCGACGGCAAGCCTGCAACCAGCGATAGCGCTTATAAAGGATTAAGAAGTATCGGCAGCAGCCAGAATTTCTTGCCTCCTGCAAATGCGATAGAGCGCATAGAGGTCATCCGCGGCCCTATGAGCTCGCTTTACGGAAGCGACGCTATGGGCGGAGTAATAAATATCATCACCAAGGGCTTTTCAAATGAGCTTAGCGGCAATGTAAACGGATACTATACTTTCGCTAAAAAATCTCAAATAAAAGGCGATTATCAAACGGGCTTTTATCTAAACGGAGCTATCGTTCCAGACGTGCTAGGTATCGCACTTTACGGCAGATTTTTTGAAAAGATAGAGGACAAAGAGCCTTATGCGAATAGAAATAATGAAGAGACGAATATGGGCGCAAAACTGATGTATAACGTAACGCAAAACGATGAGGTAGCGCTTGATTATCGTAAAGTAAATAATAAATTTAGGCGTACATACGGGCGTACGCGAACAACCTCTGGAGGCAATAACGATATTGCGAAAGAGGATATGAAAGGCTACACCGCAAGCCTGTCTCATCAGGGAAAATACGATAAGTTTATGATAGATAGCTACGCAAATTACGATAGCATGAAAGAAAGCGGCGCCCAGGATCTGCGTCTTAGAACGACTACGCTAAATTCTAAAGGCTCATATTTTTTCGATTCAAATGCTTTGAGTTTGGGCGTGCAATACCGAAGCGAGAGATTAAACGAAGCCGCTACTACCGCAGATGAGGCAAATGTCAAAAGATGGGATTATTCGATCTACGGCGAGGATGATTTTTATCTAACTGACGATTTAACGCTAACCGGCGGAATCAGATATAACCGAGATAAAGACTACGGCGGCCATATATCTCCGCGCGCTTATGCCGTTTATCGTTTAAACGAAAGTTTTTCTATTAAAGGCGGCGTTTCGACGGGATATTCAACTCCGGATATTAAGCAGCGTAGCGAGGGCCTTGCCCTGCCATTTGCAGGAGGCCAGGGAGCGCAGATAGGCAGAAGCTCTTTAAAGCCCGAAAGCAGCATAAGCTACGAAGGCGGGTTTTCTTACGACGATAACGATAAATTTAACTTTAGCGCTACTGCGTTTTATACTGAAATCAAAGATGGAATTTCTACCAAATTAATTTGCCGTCCAAGACCGGGAAGTCCTTGCGTGCATAACGGCAAAACTTACAGACGCGGAATTTGGGATACTATAAATATTGGGGAAGCCGAGGTTAGGGGTCTAGAGCTAAGTAGCGATTATAAAATTTTAGATAATTTGAAGCTGCATGCAAACTACGCCTATACGAAATCCGAGCAAAAAACGGGTAGCGAGAAGGGCAAAACCTTAAATAATTTTCCAATCCATTCGGTAAAGCTAGGATTTGATTACGACGTAAGCTCCAAGCTAAACTTATGGTCGCAAATAAATTATTATAGTAGGACGCGCGATAGCCTAAGCTACGATGAGGATATCCGATCATACACGCTTTTTGATATGGGCGCGAGCTATAAGCTCACAAAAGACGCAAGTTTAAATTTTACGCTTTATAACATATTCAACGAATTCGTACTAACGCGCTCGGGGAATTATCAAATGATGGTCGTAGACGGGATGAAGGCGCAGGTTGGATTTAACGTGAACTTTTAAATTCGCGGCGCATAAATTTCGTCCGCGGATTTAAAATTTAAGGAAATTAATGGCGATTCTAAAAAGGAAAAAATTTTGGTTCAACGTCCATCTTGTTTTGACGCTTATATGCTGCGTGCCGATCTTAATCGTAGCCCTTAGCGGCGCTATTATCTCGTATCATGATGAGATTATAGATGCGTTAAATCAAAGCAAATCTTTCGTGAGCCCGAGCGGAAAAGACGCTCTTAAACCCGCCAAAATTTTAAATATTTTCAGAAAAGCTAAGCCCGGTTTTACGCTCAGTTATTATAGAATTCCTCAAAATAAAAATGAGGCGATTAGACTTTCCGGTACAGATTCTGGCGGCAAGTTTAAATCATATTTTATAGATCCTTATAACGGCGAAATTACTTCGGAAAATATAGGCGATACGTTTATCGGCGTAATGCTAAATCTACATACTAATCTGGGATTTGGGCTAAGCAAAAATGAAACTCTGCGGCTAATAGGTAAAAATATCGTGGCGCTTAGCACGGTTATGTTTATTTTGGTCTTAATTTCAGGCGCGGTGATCTATTATCCTAGCTTTAGAGGGAAAATTTTACGCGCATTTAGGATAAATTTTAAAGCTAGAGGTTATGCTTTTTTATATAGCTTGCATGGCGCGGTCGGAGTTTTGCTGCTGCCCGTTTTGCTTACGATAAGCGCTAGCGGGCTTTATTGGTCGTATGATTGGATAGCCAAAATCACTAACAGAGCGCTAGGTGAAAAGGAAATTTTTAGAAAAACGAGCTTTACCGAAGTGCGAGGATTTTCGCTTGAGGATGAAGATAAAATTTTAAATTTTCAGACGGCATTTGATATTTTTAAGCGTGAACGCGGTGAAAACTACGAATTCTTTAACATCATCGCTCAAAAAGATGGAGAAAATTTTATGATCTTTTATTTCGATAAAGGCGAAGAGGGCGAAGAGCATATGAACACGATGAGCGTAAACGTTAAAAAGGGCATCTTGCGGCATGCTCGCTATGATGATGCGAAAAGCACTATGCCGCGCCCTTTTGCTATACATAAAGCCGTTTTGAGCGTGCATTCGGGCTATATTTTCGGCGAGGCGGGTAAGTTCTTATTTTGCGTAGCGGCGATTTCAGTGTTATTTTTTATAGTTACGGGATTTTGGATGAGCATAAAAAGAATTTGCAAGAAAAGATAAATCTATGAATTCAAAGCGGAGAGATAGCTTATCCGCGGCGTAAATTTAAAATTTTATCCGAAGCAGTATCGCTTCTTTTCAGTTAATAAAATTTTATATACAGCGCTTTGAAATACTGCGTGCAGAGTCTTTGTGGGCCTTGTGCCGCATCTTGATTTTGTTAAATTTGCTTCGGCGTTTCAACCGCGCTCATTTGCCGTTCATAAAATCCCTAATATTTTGCGCGACCATCTTTATCAGCCGTTTGCGGGCCTCTATGCTCGCCCATGCGATGTGAGGCGTGATGATGACGTTGCGGCGATTTTTCACGCACAGCAGCGGATGATCCGCTCTCATCGGCTCTGTTTGCAGCACGTCAAGCGCCGTACGTAGGCCTCGTTCGTCCACGGCGCGAGCCAGCGCGTCCTCATCCACGATGCCGCCGCGGCCGAAATTCATCAAGATCGCCCCCTCTTTCATCTTCGCAAGCTCCGCCTCGCCGATCAATCCCGCCGTTTTTTCATTTAGCGGAGCGTGGATCGAGATGATGTCGCATGCCCTCAAAAGCGCGTCCAGGCTCACTCTGGCAAACTCGCCGTTATCGTTCGCGCCGCCGGTGGAGTAGTATCTCACGTTCGCGCCGAAAGCGGCGGCGATGCGGGCGACCTTTGCGCCGATCTGTCCAAGCCCGATGATACCGAACTCCTTGCCGTAAATTTCGCTGATGGGCGCGTCAATGTGAGTAAAAATTTCGCTCTCGCACCATTTGCCGCTGCTGCCGTAATCCGCGTAGTATCCGAGCGCGTTGGTTAGCGCAAACAGCGACGCGAAGGTCTGCTGCACGACGCTGTTCGTCGAATAGCCCGCCACGTTTTTCACCGCTATGCCGCGAGCCTGCGCGGCCTGCATGTCGATGTTATTCGTGCCCGTGGCGCTTACGCAGATCAGTTTAAGCGCAGTTTGCGCCATGATCTCGTCCGTGATTAGGACTTTGTTGGTTATGGCAACGTCAGCGCCCGCTAGACGCTGCGCGGTTTGCGCGGACTCGGTCATCTCATAGCTTTCAAACTCGCCTAAGCTCGCGATCTCGCTAAGATCGGCGTCGCTTCCCAGCGTCGCGGCATCCAAACATACGATTTTCATATTTTCCCCTTTGCGTTTTAAAATTTAAGCCATGGCTGCGCGGTTAAATTTAGCCGCTAAATTCCGCCACACGATTCGGAGTACGGCGCTTAAACGGCAAAATTTTAACTCTGCAAATTTAGCTATTGCGTAAATTTGCTCTAGCGGAATTTTGCTATCGCAAAATTTACTCTCGCAAAATTTAACTATCGCGAATTCTGTCCTCGCGAAATTTAATGCTCGCAGCGCGCGGGGCGTTAAATTTTAAAATTCTAACTCGCGCCGGAGCAAGCGGTAAATTTTACTTCCGCTGAAATCTGCGTCTAAATTTAAAATTTCAATTTGCGCAGAAGCGAGAGATAAATTTCACCTCTACCGCTCGCGTATAAATTTTAAAATTTAGCTCGTGCAAATCTTAATTCGCACGGAATTTTAGACCGCGCCAATTTAGCCTGCACGAAATTTTATCCGCGCAGAATTTTGGTCGTGCCGCTACGTTAAATTTCGCCTCCGCCCGGCGATAAAATTTACCGCCGCGAGAGCCTTACCGCCAAAGCTATCGCCAAGAGTCGCCGCTCTAAAATTTCTCAAATTTTATAAAATTTGCTGCGCCGCTACTTTGCATCCTCGATGTAGTGCCCCACAAATTTTGAGAGATTATTGAGTATCTCGCCGCCCTTGCGGAAGCCCAGCGCGCAGCCCTCATAGGCGAAAAACACCCCCGCTTGGTAGCTCTGGGCGCGCTCGTCTTTGTTTAGCTCGTAAAATTCCTGATACAAAAATTTCTGATTTCCGTATTCGCCGCCGTTTTCCTCTATCTTTCTGCCGTCGGCGTCGAAAATCGCCACGTTCGCCCCCTCGCGCGCCAAAAACGGCTTTTTGATCATCTTTTTGCCGATGATCGGCGAAAAGGAGCTTTGCAGCAGCAGCGGGTGGTTCGGATAGAGGTCCCACAGGATTTTCATAATCCCTTTGCTTTGGAAAAGCAGCGTGTATGCGGGGTTTAGAATGATTGCCTTTTGATTTTGCACGATGTTTTTTAAGATGAGCGCGAGCTCGCCCTCCTCGATCGCGATCGCCTCCCAAGGGATGAGCTTGAACCAATACTCGTAGTTTTCGCCGTCAAAAAATACACCCTCTTCGTCGTTAAATTCCACCTCGTCCACGTAGGCAAAGCGCGTCTTAAAGCCCGCATCTTCCGCGGTCTGCTGCAAAAGCTTCGTCGTCTT
The DNA here is from genome assembly GCA_963530195.1 of uncultured Campylobacter sp. Taxonomy (GTDB): domain Bacteria; phylum Campylobacterota; class Campylobacteria; order Campylobacterales; family Campylobacteraceae; genus Campylobacter_B. Next base: position 19,506 of record CAUSCW010000025.1, on the reverse strand, counting down.
TTCGTCCTCGACGTTGCCCGCGACGCTGCTAAATAGAATTTTCCACCCCTCGTAAAATTTAGAAAAATCGCTTAGCTCGCCGTCAAGTACCACGAGCCGCTTGAAATTATCGCGCAGCGCGTCGTAGAGGTCGTTGAACTGGCTCGCCTCGTCCATGCCGTTTTCTTTGAGCATCGCCCACTGGATGATCGCCGTCTCAAACACCGCCGTGGGCGTGTCGGCGTTAAATTCTATCAGCTTGATCGGCTTGCCGTCCAGCCCGCCCGCGAAATCGAAGCGCCCGTATAGGTGCCAGTGCACCTCGTTTTCCCAGCTTTGTTTGATTAGATCGACGAGATTGAAAGGGATGCCGAGCTCGTGGAAGAGGTTATTGTCGATGACGTGCTGCGCGGCCGCGACAAACATCTCGTATAGCTCGTTCGCCGCTTCGTAATACGAATCCGCTTCCGCGGCGCTCACGCGCACGATCTCGTCGCTGACGTAAGGGGTCTCGTCGGCGTCCGTGTGCCAGTAAAAGCCGAGCTTTTCGAGATATTCGTTGCTTAACGGCGTTATCTTTTTTAGTTGCATTTTTATCCTTTTTTTAAAATTTTAACTCATCTGCGCCGCGATCTTTGCGGCTTTTGCTAGTTTTGATACGCATACGTCTTCGCGTAAATTTAAAGCGCGCAAGGCGCACGGCAAAATTTAATTAGCGTAGATCATGCGCAACGACCGTGCGTAAATTTAAGCCGCATGAGATCTGCGACTAAATTTAAACGGCGCGCAGGCGGTGTGGACCGGGCGCGGCAGAAGCGATGAAATTTAGTCAAACTTCAATCGTGCGTTTTTGAAAAATCTGCGTCAAATCAATGCTAAATTTCACGCAAATTTTAAAATTATACGCTCTAAATTTAAACTCGCTGCGCAAAGCCGCCGTATATTTCAAAGCGTGCTTAACCACCGAAAAATCCACCGCTCTTGCCGCTTTTGCTTCCGCCGAAAAACCCGCTCTTGCCGCTTCGTACTTTGGCGTTTTGCTGTTTTGCTTGATTGAAGCTATCGACGCTTCTGGAGTAGGCGCTCGGGCTTTTGTAGGCGGTTTGGCGCTGGCTTTGGTAGGCTGGGTTGTTAAACAGCTTGCCGCCGATCCACGAGCCGATGATGGCGCCTGCAGCGCTTGCCAAGATCGCTTCACCCAGGCTCATGCCGCCGCTGCTAAGCTGCGCGTTTTGGTTGGTTAAATTTGAAGTGCCGGCGTCGATTTTGGCGTTTTCTTCGGCCAGAAGGGCTTTGGTTTCATCATCGCTTAAAATTCTCTCCGTGCCGTCGAGCGATCTTAAGATGATCTGGGTTTTTTCACTCGGAAATTCCTCTAAAATTTTATATTTTCCCGGCGCGACCTCTTCGAGCCGCACGAGTGCGCCTTCTTGCAGACGGACATTTTGCTCCTGCCCCCTATCGTCGCAGCCTGCTAACGAGCCCGCCATAACGAGCCCGAAGCCGCTTACCAGCGCATAGCTAGCGATTTTGCGTAGTTTCATTTAGATCCTTTCAGTGATTTTATATCTAGGCTTTGATTTATCAAAAGTTCATTTCTCTCGACGCGGATAAACTCGCTCTTGCCTATATTTTCGATGATTAGGCTTTGCGCTTTGAGGCGCTTTTTGCGTTTGAGCGATTTTACGAATTTTGCAAGGCTCGTCCATTCGCTGCGATCGAAGGTTTTTTCTTTGATTTCGACATCGTAGGGTTTGGCTTCGCGGCTTTTGCTCGAAAGCAGCGGTTTGTCGAAAAACGACAAAAAATACCTGAGCTTCTCATCGCGCTCCTTATACATCAGCTTGATTTCATCTTTCGAGGCGATTAAAATTTCCTCTTTTTCTTTGTGAAGCCTGTCCTTATCGCTTTGCAGTGCTTCGATTTTGACCTTTAGCTCGGAGATTTCTTTGATGAGATAGTCGATGAAGCTTTGAGTGCCCGCCCCGCCGCCAGTACGCGTGCTTTTCGCAGAGCTTTGCGAAGCGGGCTCGCTTTGTTGCATTTCATCATCTAAAAGCACGTAGCGTACGCCGCCGCTTTCCTCGGCGCGCAAGGAATTTCTGCGGATGCGGTTGTAGACGGCTTCTTTTGAAATTCCTAAAATTTCGGCTGCTTCGCCGATCGAGACTTTTTTCATACAAAGATGCCTTTTAGCGTTTTAGGTAATTATTGCTAAATTTGCCTAAAATAGGCATTAAACACTTCGTTTACAAAGATAGATTCCGCCTTACCGCAGCCGGCGCGCGATAAATTCCGCTCGCTTGCGCCTGCGCGATATAAAATTTCGCTTCGCTTGCAAAGCCGCGCAAATTATTTTTTGCTAAGCTTTTAGAATTTTAGCCTAATAATGTTGCTTAATTAAGTATATTTTTTATACACTTACAAAAAATTTTAGTATTTCAAAGGAGGCGAAATGCCCGAATCGCCTAAATATAAAAAATCCGAAATTCGCTGCAAGCTCATTTTAGACGCGGCGCTGGAGCTGTTTTTAGCCAAAGGCTACGAGGCTACGAGCTTGAGCGATATTATCGAGCTTAGCGGCGGCTCGCTATCGTCGGTTTATAAGTATTTTGATAACAAAGAAAGCCTATTTTTGCGCATCATCGAACTGCAAAGCAAAAAGCTTGATGAGCGAATGAACGAGCGCATGCGAATCAATAAAGACCTAAAATTGCATGAGTATCTGCAGGAGTTTGCAGGGATTTATCTGGAGTTTCTTTTCGCTCCGGAGGCGATAAAATTCTACCGGCTGATACTTTTCAGCGGCTTTAACGGCGCGCTTAGCGAGAGCCCAAAAATCTTTTTAAAAAGCGGCGTGCTAGGTTCGCCGAATGCGCTGGATGAGTATTTGGCGGCGCATGCGGACGAGTTTGCGCCCGGGCGCACGGCAAAAAGCCTAGCGCTATATTTTTGCTTTTTGCTTAGAGAGCCGCATTTTAGTAGGTTGCTGTTTTTCGACGAAAAGCTAAATTTTAAAGCGAGCGAGCTAATCAAGGACCGCATCGATATGTTTTTGCTAGGTGTAAAAAAGCGCTAATGGCGGAATTTTACGGCGTAAATTCCGCGCTTTTCGCACCTTTAAATTTTATGAGCGGTTTGGGACTTAGAATTTGATTCTATCTGTTACCAAGCGCTATAAAACGCCACGTATCCCGCGCTTAAAATTTTAATTCTATCGATGCAAAATTTTTAAAACAATTAGGGCTGAAATTTTTATTTTCCGTATTAAATTCCGTGCCGAAGTTAGAATTTCGTCGTGGAATTTCGCGCCTCTTGCCTGTGCCTTTAAATTTGCGCCACTCAGATTTTAAATTTAATAAAACCTCTTATAATCCCGCGAAATTTCAGATCAAAAGGATTAAAAATGGATTATGATATCATCGTAATAGGCTTTGGCAAGGCGGGCAAAACCCTTGCCGCAAAATCCGCCGCGCTCGGTAAAAAGGTCGCTCTCATCGAGCGCTCGCCGCAGATGTACGGCGGCACCTGCATCAACGTAGGCTGCATCCCGACCAAGCGACTAGTTACCGCGAGCAAGGAAGCTGGCTTCGTAAATTTCAGCGTGCTCGGAGAGTATTTCGTGCTGAGCATGCAGAAAAAGGACGAGCTCGTAGAGGCGCTGAGGGCGAAAAATTTAGCCATGCTAAAGGGTAACCCGAATATCGATGTAATCGACGGCGAGGGCTCATTTACGAGCGCGAATTCCGTGCGCGTGCTAAGCCCTGACGGACAAACGCGTGAAATTTCGGCAGAAACGATCGTCGTAAATACGGGCTCGAGGGAGGTCGAGCCTAGCTTTGAGGTAAGCTCAGGGCTCGCTTATAGCAGCGAAGAAATTTTAAATTTAAAGATCCTGCCGAAGCACCTAGTAATCATCGGCGGCGGATTTATCGGGCTTGAGTTTGCTTCGATGTTTGCGGGATTCGGCTCGAAAGTTAGCGTGCTGATGCGATCGAAATTTATGAAAAACGAGGATGAGGACGTGGCTGCTAGCGTCAAATCCGCTCTACAAGCCCAAGGCGTGGAGATTATCGAGGGCTGCGAGTTTTTGAGCTTAAATGACGGCGAGCTAAAATTTAACCTCGCGGGTGAGAGCAAGGCGGTCGCGGCGGATGCGTTTTTATACGCCCTCGGTCGTCGCGCGAATACGAGCGAGCTAAATTTGGCCGCTGCGGGGGTGCAGACGGACGCGCACGGAAGTATCATCACGAATGAGCATCTGCAAAGCTCGTCTGCTGGCATCTACGCAGCAGGCGACGTGCGCGGCGGAGAGATGTTTACCTACACGAGCTTAGACGATTTTAGGATCATTTTTAGCGCGCTTTTCGGAGACGGCGCGCGCACTACGAAAAACCGCGCACCGCATGCAAGCGTGCTGTTTACCCGCACGCCGCTAGCTCGCATCGGTCTTAGCGAGCGACAGGCAAGAGAGAGCGGGCGCGAGATCAAGGTGCTGAGGCTTTCGATGGCGGCGGTGCCGGGCGCTAAAGTCGTGGCACACGACGAGGGAATGATGAAAGCGGTCGTGGACGCGGCTAGCGGCGAAATTTTAGGCGCGGCGCTTCACTGCGTAAACGCGCACGAGATCGTTAATGAGCTGGCGATCGCCATGGCGCTGGGCGCGAAGGCGGACTTTTTCAAAAATCAAATTTTTACGCATCCTAGCATTAGCGAGGCGCTGAACGATCTTTTCGGACAGTTTTAAATTTGAAATTTAACGGCGCTCGGGCTTGACGATGCCTGGGCGCCGTGACGTAAATTTATTGCGAAATTTAATGCGCAGGGCGGGTTAAATTTAGACTGGGTTAAATAGTTTGAGTCCTTGCCGCCAGTGTCTTTCTTGGTCGCTATAGCTTGGCACGCATCGCTTCATCCGCCGCTTGTAAAAAATAATTTCTAGGTTATCTTGGAATTGTTTTGAAAGAGCTGTGCGTAAAATTCTGTTAGCACCTATCGGTATGTACTAATCGCTTGTTGTTTAGAATTTCAAAAATTTATACTTTATGGATAGGCTCAAAATTTTATCTATCCCCAAAGATCAAATAGGCTAATTTTTTACTCAAATTCCCATACGCAACCACCCAGTATTTCTTTATGATATTTTTAATTTGCAAGTTATCGTCCAGAAAGTCGGCAAATATTTTAATCCTATCTTTGTCTACCGCGCCTAGCTCTTCATCCTCTTTCTCAAACGAAGCGACAATTAAATGCGACAGAGCAATCTTGTCGTGGAAATTTAATGTCTTATTTTCTAGTAGATTTATCATTGACGTAATTTTGCCGATGTTTGCTAATTCTAGCTCCCAATCTTGCTCATCTCCCGTTGAATCTAACCCCAAAAGCTTATTTAATTTTATCGCGCTTTCTTTTCTTACGAAATAATCGGTCATTTTATTATCCTTTATATATGTTTTCGCCGCGATACTTAGCCGACCGCGCCATCTAGCAGTTTCCTAGAATTTTGCAAAGCCCATACGAAATTTTCGAACTCTACGCAGTCTTTTAATTCAAATCCAAAATTTAACAAACCCACCGATAGGGCGTCGCCATCTTTTATGACATGCGCTATTAGATTGCCTTTATGTTCTATACTCACTTTATTCTCATATCTTGTAAATTTAAAGATATTTTTCGAGCATCTTCCGTTTCTTTTTGAAAATTTCTCAAATTGCTCCGTAAAATTCGGTGTTTGATTTCCATCTTTTAGCCATAATCCCCCGGCATATAGCGCCCATATAAGCTCGTAAAAATTGATATTATGCCGAGTCTCGGTAGCAGCGACCAAAAGCTTATTCGTTTCATGGTTGATCTCTATTAAAGCCTCTCTGTCCATATGCCAAATCTCGGCTACTACTTTTTCTCTATCCGGCACGGAGGCAATTAAAAATTCAAATTCATTTTCTATCATATCAAAATCCTATTTTTTGTTTTTTACTGCCTAATTTAATTTGAATGCTCTGTCGTTCGAGCCTAAATTATATTTATCCCATTCTTTTATGGCGTCTCGCGCTTTTTCTACTACGATATGCCAATTTGGATCCTCTATAATGGCGCGATCATCGGTTTCGTCTTTGGCTTGATAATTTTTTATAGCATCTCTAAATTCTTGCAATAATTCTATAAGTTTTGGCGGGAATCCTAAACAACAAGCCTTATTTTTTACAAAATCGTCGAAATCAAAATCATCAAAAAGTGTGCACATTAGCTCTATATACGATGAAATATAGCCATCTACGTTATTCTCATTCAGCCAATACATTTTTTGCTGCTTTATGCTAGAAGCCTCCTCGATATTATCATAAATACTCTTTACGCGGAATTCCTGTCCTTCTAAATTAAGCATCTATTTTTCTCCATAAATTTTGTATTAAATTATTTTGTCTAAATCAAATTTTATTCATTTCTAATCTTAATCTCCGCAAGCGTTGATTTCGCTAAAGGATTGATAAACTTAGCGATACAATATTTATTATCGCATGTAATCACGCTTTGGCGCTCATCTACTTTCATTGCGTTGGAGCAATTCGGGCACATTACATAGCCTTCGCCCAAATCAACGCCAATCGGAAAATTTAACCCTCTCTGCTCTTTCAAAAATCTAAAAAATTCCTCTTTTGAAATTTTGATATTAGAAAATAATCGAAAAATTTCTTCTGCCTTTTGCCTTATCTCGCCTTCTTTAAAAAATACGTTAGGAGCCTTTTTAAAATCTTCATCAAACTCAGAAAATCTACCCGCCATCATATCCAATTCTTTTAATGCCTGCTCTTCCGCTTTATTGGTTGCGCAATATTGCGATTCCAAATCATACATCTTATAAAATTCATCGCAAAACAGCTCTATATCGCACCAATCGTATATGAATCCAGCTACTAAATAATACAATTCTTCATTTTGCTGCATATTTCGCCTCATTTTAAATTTTATCGCCATTTTTATTATTTACGCCTTTTAGAATTTCGCACAATAGATCATTTTCAACGGCATTTTTCTCATCTAATATTGATATGCCCATAGTTGTTGGAGTAATCTTAGATAAAAATAGATTTACAAGCTCCGTTTTTTCATCGATTCCGTATGACAATGTAACGATATCCAATAAATCGTGTCGCTCTATAAAACTATCAAAGATATCTTCTAATTGCGACGCTTTCTCTGCGTAGAAGAATATCCACTTGACGCCTATAAGAAAATCCGTTGTGATATTGCTAAAGATATCTATCTTATCCATAAAGTGCGATCCGATAAGCAAATATATATCCGAGCCGCTTTTAGACAAAGAGTCAAGCTCACAAATAGAGCCGATATTTTTATAATTTAGCATTTTATTTCTCGCTTCCTTGCTTTTTTATCGTCTTTAGCCACTCTTTTTCAAATTTATAATATCTTTCAAGCTTTTTATTCTTTTCCGCTTGATTCCACTTTTCTATCTCGGCATAATCTTGCAGCTCGCCTTCGCATTTAGGGCAAACACTCCTATCTTCAACGTCCGAGAAATTATAAAATTTAAAACACCCTTTGCAGCGCATAAATTTAGGATAATATTTTATGCTTTTTTCGGAGCGAAAAGCAAGATATAAAAAGAAAGCGCACGCTGCAAAGCATAAAATTCCTATGATGATACGCAGATACGCGCTTTCAAATTTTACCGACGCCATAAAGTCGGGTTTTATATCAACTCTCCCCAATAGAGCGGCCGCCAGTCCCCATGCGAAAAAAGCAAAAAAGCCGATTAACGCAAAAATTCTATTTAGCATTTTTATATTCCTCTACAACAAATCAAATTTCATCTCTTTTTAAATTTACGCTTTTTACGCTTTGAAGTTTTAACGCTTTGATCGGAAGCATTTCTTTGCTGATACACGCCGTCATTTTTATACTCCGTTAGCTTTTTGCCGCAGTATGAGCAAATTTGATCGGTATCTTTGACGTCCTCGTACATGTAAAATTTGCCGCAGTCCTTACACCACATATACTTCGGATATCTTTTTATGCTCTTTTCAGGATGGAGGGCGAGGTAAAAAAACGAGATACTAATAAGTAAAACCAAAAATCCCGAGATAAGAAAAGGATATCCAATTTTGCTTTGTATTCCTGCGGGATATTGCGTTGTAAAAATTTCTATAGATATTATTAAAAGGTTTAAGCCTATCAAGGCATTAATCACTCTACCTATTTTTTTGTTTATGAAAATTCCTGCAGAAACAAACAATAAGCCGATGATAAAAATCTTGATAATATAGACCGGCTCAACTGCGCTCCAGCCCCCGTATTTAAAATACATCTTTCCGCTAAAGCAGCCAAGAATACTTTCAAATACAAAAAATGCGCCCAAAAGTATTAAACCTATCCTAGTGCTCATTTTTTATTCCTACAGTCTTTTTGAGATAGTCGCCATCATGCCGATACAACAGGAGGCAATTCTATCTAGCATTTTGCCGCGCCTTTTCGTTATGCTTTGCTTTATTCATAGCGTTTTGCGCCATACCGTATGATCCTTAAATTTGAGCTCTATGAGAGATAAATTTTATTCTTGATCGTTTTAAATTTCTCATATGACAAACCTGGAGTATTGTAAAATCAACGTATAATCTTCGCTATAAAATTTTACCCTATTTTTTCTATTGTAGATACTCATACTTAGCAGATATTTGGCGAAATTTATATAATCCTTCGTATTAGGAAAATAAAATGTAACGCTTTGGTAGAATGTTTTAAAATCCAGCTCAAATTTATACCTGTCCATATCGTCCGTTATATAACACTCCGCTTCGTCTATTTTAATAAATTCCTTTATATCTATGCATAGTTGAGCGCTATTTTTTGAAAATCGCGCTCCGTTCACTGTATCATAAGGAAAAAGCTCTAGGTATGAGACCCTTTCATTATACGAGAATGTTAAAATATTTTTTGCGAAATAATACATAGCCAAATTCGTAGTAAAACCCAATACCACAAGCTTTTTGTCTTCTAGAATTTTAATATCTAATTTATGATACTCATGCCCCATAAGTTCGTCATCGATAGTTAGAGGATCGTCTTTAATATAAATTTTATTCGGTAGCACTGATTTATTCTCCTTTTGCGCACTACGCCGTTATTCATCGAGCGCCGTCGAGTATGATCCAAATCCCTTTGATTGCGGAGGATAATAACTTTTTCCATCTACATTGAAGCTGTTCGTGTTCATATTTTCTCCAATATAAGTTCCGCCGAGCCCTCCTCAAGCGAATTATACTTATCCAGATGTATATGCGAATGTTTCGGCGCAGAATCTTGCGCTAAAGTAAGCAAATGCCTGGCAAGAGATATAAGCCCGCTTTTATTCGCCCTTATAGTAACTTCGTTTTCGAGAGCATTGACGGAGATCGCGAAGTCCTTTTCCCATTGTAGCTGCAGTCCCTTTTCTGCGCAGTAATCTAATGTTTTTATAACATACTGCCCCATATATCGCCAATACTCCTTTCTAAATTTAATCGGTTGCCGATAGAATTTACCTCATCGATCGGCTAATCGATCTCGTAGTATTTTGGAAAAATTATATCTAAAATAAAAATAAAAGGGGTCGGAATAACTAAATTTAAGATAAGTGTTGTGTGCAAAAATGAAGTGATTAAAACTTAAAAATAGCTTAAATGGTGGTCCCGATTGGACTCGAACCAACGACTTCCACCATGTCAAGGTGACACTCTACCAACTGAGTTACGGGGCCAAAAAGAAACGGCAGTATATCAAAAAAATCTCTCAATAGCAAGCAAATTTTAATTTTTCGTAAAATTCCGCCGAAATTCTATACAAGATTTCGCCGCGACGTAAAACCCCGTCGAAATTTTGCGCAAAATTCACGATCTTGCCGCAATCCCGCGCGGAATTTTATCCCATTACTAAAATTTTGCAATCCCGCGTAGAATTTTATCGCGCTCGCGCGGCGCTCGCGTGCTTTGCCCCAGCATCTTATTCTGCCCCGCCTCTCGTTTCATCTACTCGCCTTGCCTTGCCCTGTCTTATTTCGCCCGCTTGCCTCGCTCCGCCTTGCGCCAGCTAAGACGTCCAAATTTTTTCATTCAGCTTTAGAATTTTTACGATTTGCAGCATCGCGTCCAGATCCGCTTTGATATCCTTTGCGATGCGAGCATTGAGTATCGGCTGATCCAGGCTCGGCTCGAAACTATCGGCGCCTCGAGCTATAGCGATGTAAATTTTATTTTGCTTGAAGCTCAGCGAGATGTTCGATTTCACGAGCTGTTTAAGAGATAAAATTTTCTCCATTAGCATGGGCGTCAGGACATACATAACCGTCATTGCGTCGTTTGCATAAATCGTAAAATTTTGATTGAAGTCCGCGTTATCTATTGGTATTTCGCGACCACCCAGTAGTTTGTGCCGCAACTCAGACGGCGGCAGTGTCGTATTCGATAAGACAAAAATGTCGGAGCAGATTTTTTTATTAAAATTTGCCACGAAAAAGGGTCCTTCGAAAAATGTGGCGTAATTATTTTTAAAAATAAATGGAATTCCCGTGCCGATGTCCTTTTCCAGCCTTATGTCGCAAAACATAAAATCCACGCCGTCCACGTTCGCGCAAACCAGATCATCCGCGCGAAATCTATCAAATCCGTCAAATATCTCGCTTTGCCTTACCTCTTTTTCCTGAAAAAGCGCGCCCATTTTATACGAAAAGCCCAGGCCTTCGATATAGGGCTTGAGATAAAGCTCTTTGTAGCGCATCAAAAATCGCTCGGTTTTGCGGTCAAAAATCCACTCGTAAAATTCGTCCCGCATGGCGATTATTGCTAAAATAGACATGACCAAAAAAGATAAGCTTTCTATGCCAAGATCGAGTTTGGGAAAATCAAGAAAGATGATTATCAATGCGAGCGCAAGCATCGGACCGAAAACCACGAACGCTACGAGATAACTTAAAATTTTCCAAAGCTTGCGACTTTTCTTAAGCCGTTTGCGCTGCTTTTCTAAATCTATGACGGTTTTAATATCCACGCCAAACCTCTATTTATTAAATTTAATGGCGCAATTTTACGGCACGGCGTAAATTTACGACCGATACGGCGTAATAGGTGCACGCTGTTTATATGCCGCTAAATTTACGGCTACTTGCGCGAGCCGTGCGCAGTGAAATTTGCCGCCAAGCTCAAGCGCAACATATAAAAATCTCGCTATCGGAAAGCTTATTATTTCAGCAGTTCGTTTGCATACACTCGCACGCTCGCATCCACCGCCGTAAGCGCATCCGCGTCCGTCACGCTAGGCGAGTTAAATTTCTCCGCGCACTTTAGCACGACGCGCGCAATGTCGGTGAAGCGGCACCGCTGCTGCAAAAACGCATTTACGCCCGCTTCGTTTGCGGCGTTGATGACGACGCCGAGATCGGGGTTTGCTAACAGTGCGTCTTTGAGGGTAAAAATTTGAAATTTCATCTCATCGATCGGCTTAAATTCAATCGGTCGCAGGGCGCACAGATCTACGGGCGCGGTGATCTGCTCCCGTACATCGCCGCCAAACATCGCGTGCGCGATAGCTAGGCGCATATCGGCCCTGCTAATATGCGCCGTCGTAGAGCCGTCTGCGAATTCTACTAGCGCGTGGATCTGCGAGGTGCGCTCAATGAGCGCATCGATCTCGCGCATGCCGTAGAGCCAAAACGCCTCGATCACCTCAAAGAGCTTATTCGCCATCGTGGCGCTGTCGATCGTGATCTTCGCGCCCATCTTCCAGTTGGGGTGCTTGAGGGCGTTTTGCGGCGTGAGCGAACCCAGCTGCGTTAGCGGCACGTCATAAAACGCGCCGCCGCTAGCCGTGATGATTAGGCGCGAAACGGGGATTTTGGCGTTGCTAAGTAAAAATTTCAGTCCGAAATGTTCGCTGTCGATCGGGTAAATTTTATCCGTTTGCAGAAATTTCCCGCCGACGACCAAGCTTTCTTTGTTGGCGAGACACAGTCTCTTTCCGAGCTCTTGGGTTTTTAGGCTAGGCATCATACCCGCAAAGCCTACAAGAGCATTTACCACAGTAGTGCTTTTGCACTCTGCAAGCATCTGCAAAATTCCATCCGCGCCGCAAAATACGCGCTCGTGATCTACCTCGCTTTTCTGCTGCGCGTCCGCGATACAGACGAGCTTTGGATGAAATTTTGCGATCTGTTCGTTTAAAAGCCTGATATTGCGCCCGCAGCTGAGCGCTTCGATCATACTGCCGCTGCGAGCGGCTACGTCTAGGGTGTTTGTGCCGATAGAGCCCGTGGAGCCTAAAACTACCATGAATAGACTATCGCCATCGCAATCGCGCCGAACATATAGCCGTCGATGCGGTCTAAGATCCCGCCGTGTCCCGGAAAGAGCGCGCCGCTATCTTTAAGACCCGCCGCGCGCTTTAGGTAGCTCTCAAACAGATCGCCGAATACGCCAAAAATTGCTATGATGATGGTTTTGCCTAAAATTTCAAGCGGCGGCATATTAGTAAAGATGCGCGCATAAATGAGGCTAACGATAAGCGCGAGCGCAAGACCACCTAGCACGCCCTCTACGGTTTTATTCGGCGAGCTAGCGCTTAGCGGAGTTTTACCAAAGGCTCTTCCGATAAAATATGCGCCGCTATCGCTAGCTACGATAATAAAGATCAGCCAAACGAAGTGAAAAACTTCCCCGAAATCATCATAGGCCGCCCACATAAAAAATATCGGCGCAACGGGATAGATGAAAGGAAGTGTGATCTTTAGGCTGGGGCCCTTGGTAAAGGCTACAACAGAGGCGACGCATAGGATCATTAGGATGCTAACTTTTAGCGCTGAGACGAAAGGCTCGTCGGTCTGCGTAAATGGTAGCAGCGCAAAAAACGCGATCGCCAGCGCGAGCCACTTTTTGCTAGTTTCCTCCAGACCCCATAATTTGAGGCTTTCAAAAAACGCAAGCACGAGTATCAGCGCAAATACGGCGAAATTTAGCCACCTAGCGTTTATGAGAATTAGAGCCAAAAATACGGCGAGTAAAATGCTTGCCGTGATTATTCTTTGCTTCATAGAATTTCCTTGGAATTTATTTTGAGCAATTATATCGCAAGCTCGCTTATTACGGCTTTAAAACGCTGATTGTTTTAAAATTTACGTAGTTTACGAAAGCACCTTCGTTGATTTTGACATTTTGACGTTTAGTGTAATCGACGAGATATTTTCCGCTGCCACTTGCACTGAAGCTCACGCAAATTTTAGCAGCAAATTCGACCACCTCTTCGCTTAGACTTTGCTTATTTGTCTTTACGATGACATGTGCGCTTGGAATATCCTTAAGATGAAACCAATAGTCGGATTTGGAGCTATTTTTTAGTAAGAACTCATTGCCTTTTTCGTTTTTACCGACGCTGATTTTAAAATCTCCTAGATAAAAGCTCGCTGCATATTCGCTATTTTTTTCCTTGCTTTTTTGCCTAATTTGCGTGCGCTTAGGCATTAGAATTTCGATCTCGTGTGCATCCTGTGCGGCAAGAATGAGCGATTTTAAATTCTCATAAAACGCGAGTTTCTCCTTTAAATTTTGCTCTTCGATATGGATATTGGCAGCCTTTTGACGCATACGCTTTGCCTCGGAGTAAAGCTCGCCCAAAGCGGCGCTTGCAGGCTTTTGCAGCTTAAATTCCACCGCTTCGGCGTCTCCTTTTTGCAGCGTAAATTCTCGCGCGCTGGTTGGAATTTTATAGATATTTTCTTTTAGCAAGGCGGCTTTTTCGCTTAAAAGCTCGGCGCTTCGCAGTAGTTCGGCGCTGCTTTGCAAAGAGCTTAGAGCTTCGTGCACCGAGTCTAGCTTTTTATTTAGCGCCGTGATTTTTGCGGATTTGAGCGAGTTTAAGCGATCCGCATTTAGCGCGTTAAATTCCGCGCGAAAAAATGCTCTAAAGTCCGAAATTTTTGGCACGGGGGCTTCTTTAATATTTGCAGGCGGTAGGTGGCGGAGTTTTCTTCCTACCTTAATCTGTCTAAATTCCGTCTCGAAGTGCCGCAGCGCTTCTAAAATCACATCGTTTTCATCGGTGATTATTACGTTGGTAAATCGCCCGGTAAATTCGAAGTAGATATTTGAGCTTTGGGTTTTGTAGCTTGCGTTTTGGCTTACGCTAAGGCATAGAATTCTATTATTTTCTGGCACGCTAACGGAGGTGATGCGCGATTTTACAAAGCGCTTGGCAAGTAGCACATCAAAGGGCGCCGCGTAAACCTTACCTTCGGTAAAAGCATCATTTTCGTGGATATTGCAGCCTGATTTATTCATATCAAAAAACAGCGTCTCGTTGCCGTCAAAGCAGACTTTAAAAAGGTTATCTCCTACGCGCTTAATGTGCGAAAGGAAGCGTTTGGCGCGTAGATACTTGCAAATTTGAATTAAATTTTGATACTTCATACGCGTTAAAATTTCTCTTTATGGATTTTGCTTAAATTTAGCTTCTGCAGATCATGCGGGCTCGGGCGCTGCTGCGGCACTCCGAGAGCCAGTATCGCTTCTGCTTTGAAATTTGGCGGAAAGCCCAGCGCCTCGCGCAAAAACTCCTCGCAGCTGCGTCCGTCCGCGGCGGCGCGCAGCCTTACCTGCACCCAGCAGCTGCCGAGATTTAGCGCGCTTGCGGCAAGGTGTATGTAACCTAGCGCTACCGAGCAGTCCTCGATCCAGACGTCCTGCTTCTGCTCATCTGCGATCACGACGATCGCGGCCGCGGCCTGTTTTAGCATATTTGCACCGCTGCTGCGACATCCGCTTAGTCGCTCAAGCATCTGTTTGTCGCGCACGAGGATGAACTCCCACGGGCGGCGTGCATGCCCCGACGGCGCAAGCAGACCCACTTTTAAAATTTTATCCAGCGCCTCGTCCTCAAGCGACCCCTGCGCGTATTTTCTTACGCTTCTGCGGTTTGCAAAAATATCTAAAATTTCCATCGTCTCGCTCCTTGCGGCTTAATTATACATAAAATTGCAAAAATTTATGATTTTTTAGCTAAAATCGCGCAAATTTAACCGATACGAAGGAGATTTTATGAAGCAGACGATCACGGAGAAAATTTTTAGCGAGCACGTGGGCGAGGCGGTTTTTGCGGGACAGATCATCGAAAGCGCCATCGATATGGTCATCGGCAACGACATCACGACGCCGATTTCTATCAAGCAGTTTGAGCTTAGCGGCGCAAAAAAGCTCGCCAACCCGGACGGCTTTGCGATCGTGATGGATCATTACATCCCTACGAAGGACATTTTAAGCGCAAACCAAGCTAAAATTTCACGCGAGTTTGCTTACAAGCATGATTTAAAAAACTATTTCGACGAAAAGGATATGGGTATCGAGCACGCGCTCATGCCTGAAAAGGGGCTCGTAGTGCCCGGCGACGTCATCATCGGCGCGGACAGCCACACCTGTACCCACGGCGCGCTTGGGGCATTTGCGACGGGCATGGGCAGCACCGATCTTGCTTTTGCGATGATAACGGGTAAAAATTGGTTTAAAGTACCTCCTACGATCAAAGTGGTCTTTTGCGGCAAGCCCGCGCCACACATCTACGGCAAGGATCTTATTTTAGAGGTGATCCGCCTCATCGGCGTGGACGGTGCGCGCTATAAGGCTTTGGAGTTCTGCGGCGACGCGCTGGAGCATTTGGATATGGATAGCAGATTTTCGCTTTGCAATATGGCGATCGAAGCGGGCGGCAAGAGCGGTATCGTCGCAGTCGATGAGATCACGAAGGAATTTTTGGCAGATAAAAATTTGCGCGCCGAGCCGAAATTTCACTACTCCGACGAGGACGCGAACTACGAGCAAATTTTACAGATCGACGTTAGCAAGCTTGATCCGGTGATCGCGTATCCGTTCCTACCTAGCAACGGCAAGAGCGTGCACGAGGCAGTGCGCGATGACATCGCCGTCGATCAGGTATTTATCGGCAGCTGCACCAACGGCAGACTCTCCGATCTGCGGATCGCTGCGCAAATTTTAAAAGGTCGCAAGGTCGCGCGCAAAACCCGCCTCATCATCACACCTGCGACGCAAAAGATCGCTCTGGCCGCGCAAAAGGAGGGGCTGTGGGATATTTTCGTAGAAGCGGGCGCGGTCGTGAGCAACCCGACCTGCGGCGCGTGCCTGGGCGGATATATGGGAATTTTGGGCGTGGGCGAGCGCTGCGTAAGCACGACCAATCGAAATTTCGTCGGCCGCATGGGCGATAGAACGAGCGAAGTGTATCTAGCAAACTCCGCCGTCGCCGCAGCTAGCGCCGTCGCAGGCAAGATCGCCGATCCGAGGGATTTATAGGTTTAAGATTTGAATTTTAACAATAATTTTGTTTTCTATGTGTGATCTTAATGGGTTTATGGGTTTACCTGAACGTGGCTAAATACCAATCACTATAAACGCTGCAAAAAGTTATATGTATAGCGGAGGTGCGGTAGTCCGGTAAAATAAAAGCAGACTGCAACCAAACGCAAAACGCGCTTCAAAACCAGAAATTAGATCGCCTTATAATTACCAAAAATACACAGATTTTGTTTGCGAGTAACGAAATTTGAGCTTGCTCACCATAAAAGCCGCGATCGTTGTGCCTATAAATACGCGATCGGTATCAGCCCTTGAAACGAGTTGGTTGCCGTTGAGATTCGTAAACTCGCAGTATGAGTAGCCGCTAATAGCCATACTCAAAAGAAAAGCTCCAAAAGCTCACCGCCCCATCGCACCCATAACTGCCCGGCTGCCGCTGAAAATGCTGAAAGATATCGTCACAATAATAGCAAGATAATCATCCCTCACCTGACGTTTTAGGAATTTAAGTCCAAAAAAATATCTGTGCATTTATCCCAAAAATATGACTGTCAAATTTAAAATTGAAAGGTGAAATTATAGTTAATTATTAATCAAATGCTATTAAATATACCGGCTTTAATTGATAATATTTTTTTCCGAAACCCAAAACCTGTAATTATCTATTTCACTTTCGTTCCTATCCTTGGATGCGACCTCAAGCCAATATTTACCGTCTGATTTCACTTTTACTAGAATATTTTTAAATTTTATCGCCAGACCTGACTTATCGTCTAATATACAAGTGTATTTTATAAACTCTATATCTTCGCTTGCTTTACTTTGGCATTTGATATTTAAATTTAGAATATACTCTGGAATATTGTCTTTTCGAATGTCGAGATCGATTTGGTAGTTTGCTAAACCTACAGCCCTCACAAAAAATCCACTAGCAGATGACAAAAGTACGAAAACAACAAATGATAATACAAACAGTATATACCGATATGAGAATTTTTTACTAATTTGAAGAAATCTTATCATAAAAGAAAGAAGCACCATAGGAATTACTACAAGGATGTAGTCATCTGTATAGTTAAAATAAATAACTAATAATATCAGCAAATCAGAGATAAATATTAAAAGGGCGGCTAGAAGAATATCGCTCAGTTCATCTTTATTATCTCTCCAAAATTTATAGGAAAATGATAACAAAAATATTGCATGTAAAGTCAAACATATCTTAAGCAAACAACCTGCATCTCTAATGTGCTCATACGAAGAAGATGATAAATTTAATTTATCATGAATAACCGGTATAAAAGTCATTAGCAATATCATACTGAAATCTATTCCCATAAAACATAGCTTAACCTTATTTTTACTTTCGTACCAGCCTCTAAATAAAAAGTAATTTTGTAAAAATACAAGAATATATAAATATAAAGTTAAAGATATACCGATAGCAAAAACTGCAACTAAAGATATAGGTATGCTTCCTATAGAAATTTCCGGTACTCTTTTTAACTCTAAAAAATATGGTATACAAAGAAGCGCTCCAAAAACTACAAAATTTAATACAGAAAATATTTTATATTTTATACCTTTTGCTATGATTTCTTTCGCGTCACTTAACATAGAATTTGAAAGATGGCTTATATATGTTTTTTTATCTTTGATAAATTTATCCGGTAAATTATTATAAATTCTATATATTTCACCCTCGTTTTTAAGAAATTTTATATAAAGTTTCTTTTTGTCCTCAATATCTATACTTTTTATTGATTTTTTAACAATTTCTTTTTGTATTTTTAATATTCTAATAGATTTAATATATTTTATGATAATGCCTCTAAACATAATTTTATTTGTATAATAAATATCTTTTTGTTCTAAAATCAGTAAATGTTGTTCTATTTCATCAATAAGATCGCGAGCTGTATTAGATAAAATTTTAAAATCTTTTCGTTTTGTAAATTTTTGTAGAAAATTGATGGCTTCATTAGTTCTATTCATACACTTGACATATCTCGACTCAAATACGTCTATTAAATATTCTTCCTCGCTAGAAAAATTTGAATTTTTTAATTTGTCAAGAGTTCTACTAATTTTCCAAATACATGACTTATTATTATAGACATTAGCTAGCGCCTCATGTATATTTTCTATTTCAGTCTCTACTTGCTCTAAATCCTTATAGGTAAAATTCCTCTCAAACATAAAAATTATTCCTTATTTAAATTTTTAAAACTACGATACCTACCGATTTTAAATTTCTACGCCTCCAAAATCGCTCCATTGCTAGCGTTCGTTACTAGCTTGCGATACATTCGTAGCCAGCGAAACGGTAGCGGCTTTTCTATCGGCTTAAATTTAGCCCTGCGCTCGGCGATTTCGGCTTCGCTTAGGCGCACGTTGATCGCGTACGTATCCACATCGATGTCGATGATATCGCCGTCCTCTAGCAATCCGATCATGCCGCCCTCGGCAGCTTCGGGGCTCACGTGTCCGACGCTTAGTCCCCTCGTCGCGCCGCTAAATCTGCCGTCCGTGATCAGCGCCACGTCCGCGCCCAGCCCTCGCCCCATGATTAGGCTCGTTGGGCTTAGCATCTCCTGCATGCCGGGACCTCCGCGTGGCCCTTCGTAGCGGATGACGACTACGTCGCCTTTGTTTACCTTGCCGCTTGAGATACCTTCTATCGCCTCGTCTTGGCTGTTAAAGCAGACCGCCTTGCCGCTAAATTTGCGCTCGCCGATGATGCCCGCGGTCTTGATGACGCAGCCCTGCTCGGCTAAATTTCCAAACAAAATCGCCAGTCCGCCGACCTGCGAGTAGGCGTTTTCGACCTTACGGATGACTGATTCGTCTTTTATGGCGCTTGCTCCGACGCGCTCGCCTAGGCTTTCGCCGCTTACGGTTAGCGCGTCTAGACCCAACAGCCCGTTGTCGCGGCGCGAAATTTCATTTATCACGGCGCTTAGGCCGCCCGCGCGGTCGATGTCCTCCATATGCACGGTTGGCAGGCTTGGGCTGATTTTGGCGATATGGGCGATCTTGCGGCTGATCTCGTTGAGCCCTGCGATCTGTAAATTTACCCCCGCTTCGCGCGCGATAGCTAGGATGTGTAGCACGGTGTTGCTGCTACCACCCATCGCCATATCGACTACGAGGGCGTTTTGGATCGATTTTTCGTTCACGATGT